>CAJLXE010000017.1 GCA_905210525.1 uncultured Clostridia bacterium
AAGCCGTTTGAACCCAAAATCCTTATCTCCAGAATAAAAGCCAATACACGCAGAATAAAAAACAAAGATTCCAAAGTTCTCGTTTATCCCGATCTTGTTATAGAAATGGATAACTACAAAGTTAAATACAAGGGTGTTGAATATGAATTTCCGCCTAAAGAAATTCAGCTGCTCTTTTTCCTTGCTTCCAATCCCAATAAAGTTTTCACAAGAGAACAGCTTCTTGAAAACGTCTGGGGATTTGATTACTTCGGCGAAACAAGAACAATCGATGTTCATATGAAGCGCATAAGGAGCAAACTGGGAGAAAATGCCGGCAACCAGACATGGGAACTTAAAACAGTATGGGGCGTAGGCTATAAATTTGAGGTCAAACAATAATTTTCCCAATTCAATAAACAATATTGCATAAGCATGGTTTTCCATGCTTGTTTTTTATAACAATCAATATATTTTACACATATTAAATATAACAAAAAGAAGGTACTTACATATGTCTCGGAAATATTCCCTGCACGCCGTAACCGCTGTATTATGCTGCGCCGCAACATCCTGTATCGCGGCAGTATTATGCTATCTGCTTCCTTGTAATATGCATATATATGTATGCCTTGCGGCCTTTTTGCTGCCGGCAGCAGTTCTTCTGTGCATTTCGGCGTTTACATCAAACAAAAATACACATAATAGCAACGGCAAAAAAAATTCACCCGAAAACGACATCGTATCCGTCATTGCTCACGAAATACGCTCGCCGCTTACATCTATAAAGGGTTATTTATGCGCCATAAACGACGGAGTAATACAGCCGGAAAATCAAGCGCAGTATATAGGAATCGCGCTTGACGAATCCGAACGCGCAATAAATCTTCTTGAAAACCTCATGAAGCTTACAAAATTCGATTCCGGCAGCATAAAACTGAATCCGGAAAGATTTGACATCAATGAACTGATAAGAGTCACCCTTATAGAAAAGCTGAATGACTTTGAACAGAAAAACATATCCGTTCAGACCGATTTTGCCGAAGAACAGATATTCGTTAACGCGGACAGAAGCATGATAAAACAGGTTATAGTAAATCTCACGGACAATGCCGTCAAATACGGCGTTAACGGAGGAACCGTCAAATTCACGGTTTCAGTGCATAACAACAAAGCACTCATATCCGCCGAGGATAACGGTATCGGAATCGAAAAGGACGCCCTCCCTCACATATGGGAAAGATTTTATCAGGCTGACAGTTCATGCGATACAACATACAAAGGACACGGTCTCGGACTGTGTATAGTAAAGGAAATCATCGCCGCACACGGAGAAACCATTACCGCTCAAAGCACAGTCGAAAGCGGAACAGTATTTTCGTTTACGCTTAAGCTTGACACCGGCACACAGCAATAAAATAAAATGAAACAAAATGACAATCATGTCATATTGACTTCATACAAAAATCACATTCAAAGCCTACAATATAGGCATATATCGCGGTTTTAAGCGACATATTAAGTTTGATCGGAGACTCATTATTTATGGATGATTTTGAAGTAAAAACATACGACCCCAAACACAATCGGTTTTTGAAATATCTCGTTGTCATTCTGATGATAGCCGTAAGCGTACTCGGATGCGTGCTTATATTTTTTGCGGTTTCATCATACAAGAAAAACCCGCCTTCTACCGAAACAAAAACGGAGCTTTTGACAAAAACATCGTTTGAGGTTACTGAAAACACATCTCTTGCAGATCTTTACAGCAATGTAGTGGATTCTGTTGTAACAATATGCGGTAAATCGGCATCTTCCCTGTTCCCTTTCGGCTCATCGGCTGACAGTATAGGCTCAGGCTTTATTATTACCGAATCGGGACATATCGTTACCAATTATCATGTTGTATCGGGTATATCAAAGATTACGGTAAAACTCAACAGCGGCAAATCATATCCCGCAAAAATTATCAGCTATGATTCCGCACTGGATATTGCGGTAATAAAAATCACACCTGACGAAAAGCTTTCCGTTGCGTGCATAGGCGATTCTTCAAAAGCCAAAACAGGCGACTGGATATTTACAATAGGCACTCCGTATTCCGAAGAGCTTCGCGGTACAATCACAAGAGGCATAATAAGCTATTCCGGACGCACGCTTTCCGGCTCCAAGGCAAAATATATGCAGATAGACGCCGCAATCAATCCGGGCAACAGCGGAGGTCCTTTATTCAACCTCGCAGGAGAAGTTATAGGCATCAATACATCAAAAATAGCACAGACCACTGTTGACAACATAGGTTTTGCAATATCGTCTCAGACATTCAAACCCGTAGTTGAAAAAATACTCGGCATCCCCGCAACCATAAAACTCGGCATGGGAATAAGCGGCGTTGCGGTATCAGACACAAATTACTCTTCATCGCTGCATGACGGCGTTATAGTAATGAGCGTCACCGATGACGGTCCGGCAGACGTTGCGGGAATACAAATGTACGACATAATTATAAAAATGGACGGCAAAGATGTAAAAAATGTTGACGAAATAAAGGAGATAATAAACAGCCACAAAGAAGGCGATACCGTTGACATAACAGTTCTGCGTGACTCCACAGATAATGAGGTTAATTTATCTCTCACAATCCGCAGTCTTGAATTTTATGAATAATACATAAAACCCAAATTAATTAAAAAACCGAAATCCGGAGTGGCAATGTCATATGCCTGCTCCGGATTTTTTGTATGTTTGTTTTTCAGATACTTTCCAATCAATATATATTGGCAAACGACGGAGTATCTATCCCCTCGGCAGGCACGTATTCACCGGTACCTGCATAAATTTTTATTCTGCTTTTAGCGTCAAACTGCGCACAGGTAAGAGTTATGGATTTAATTGCGGCAGCCTCATCAGCGGCAGAAGCTTCTTTCAGCTTGTTGAAGCTGTCATTGAAAAATATACAGGTTGTATCTCCTATGGTCTGTATTCCGAGTAACTCTGTGCCTTCAGGTATGCCTGTTTTCAGCGCGGCACATTGATTACTCAGAAGATACTTAAGCGCGGCAGAACAATCTGCTTTTGCCAAATAAACTGTAATCGGCACATAATATTCGTAATTTGTCGGGCTTGCCGCGTGATAATATACCGAAACCGCCTCACCCTTTACCGTACCCGTCATATTTATATCGGACGCCGATATCGGATTTTCCACCTTCGTTCCGTTCGGAAGCGCGTCTATTACATGTCCGTTGAACATGAACTGCACTTTATTTACCGTAGGAAACGAAGTAAGTGCAAGAACAACCCCCTGAACAAAATTCTGTTCCGCTTTAGCCGAATCAAAAGTAAGCTTTGCCGTTTTGAAATCTATTTTAGCAAGACCGTTTGATATATCAATACCGTTTATGGCTGCTTCAGGCGGCATCAACGACTCAAGCCCCATTATAACAAGTTCTTTCTGAAGCTGAGAAGTATTCATCATTTTGCGAATAACCGCTTTTGCAATGCCTTCCGTCCAAGGAATATTTGTCTGCACCGGTACTATATATCCGTTTGAATCCTGAAAATATACGGTTACATCCACCGTTTTCGGGTCCTCGTCTCCGCTTGCGGAAACTATTTTCGAGAGATCTATGTACTCGTTTGACGTACTTGTATTATTACAGCCCGAAATAAACATTACCGAACATAAAACCATCACTATTGCCACAGCATATCTGATCTTTTTCATTGTAAACCTCCGTTTTGTTTTACTAAATATTATGGAGGCAGGTCAGAATATAGAACACAGGCAATTCAATTTAAATACTGCCGCTTACAGAAGCAATATCAGAAAAGTCCGGTAATTTTTCCGTTGTCGTCGATATCAATGTTCTCAGCAGCGGGTACCTTGGGCAATCCCGGCATTGTAAGTATATCTCCCGTAAGAACAACTATAAAGCCTGCTCCGGCAGATACTTTTACATTTTTTACCGTAACCGTGAAGTTGTCCGGTGCTCCGAGTTTTGTTGGGTCATCCGAAAACGAATACTGCGTTTTTGCTATGCATACGGGAAGATTTTCAAATCCGAGCGCTTCAAGCTCGGCTATTTGTTTGAGCGCATTGCCGGTAAACGAAACACCGTTGCCTCTGTAAACCTTTTTTACAATGCTTTCTATCTTATCCTTTATCGGTTTTTCGGTTTCATAAGAATACGTAAAATCGTTTTCCCTCTCGCACAAGCGCACCACTTCATCCGCAAGCTCAACAGCTCCCAATGAACCTTTTGCCCATACGTCCGAAAGAACAACGTTTACTCCCAATTCTTTACACTTTTCTATTATGAGATCAATTTCAGCCTGAGTATCTGTCGGAAATCTGTTCACCGCAACCACCGACGGAAGCTTATAGACATCTTTTATGTTTGAAACGTGTCTTAACAAATTGGGCATACCCTTTTCAAGAGCGACGAGATCTTCCTCGTTAAGTTCCGATTTTGCCAGACCACCGTGCATTTTAAGCGCGCGTACGGTAGCCACTATAACAACTGCCGACGGCTTAAGCTTTGCAATGCGGCACTTGATATCAAGAAACTTTTCCGCACCGAGATCCGCGCCGAAGCCCGCCTCTGTAATCGCATAATCTGCCGACTTAAGTGCCATCCGCGTTGCAAGCACCGAGTTACATCCGTGAGCTATATTCGCAAACGGACCGCCGTGAACAAATGCAGGCGTACCTTCAAGAGTCTGCACAATATTGGGCTTTATTGCATCCTTAAGAAGCGCCGTCATTGCACCCTGTGCCTTAAGCTCGCGGCAAGTAACAGGCTTGCCGTCATATGTGTAGCCTACTATTATACGTGCAAGACGTTCCTTCAAATCGGAAATGGATTCCGAAAGACAAAGTATCGCCATTATTTCCGAAGCAACAGTTATATCAAAGCCGTCTTCTCTCGGCATACCGTTTGTTCTTCCGCCAAGTCCGTCAGTTATGAACCTGAGCTGTCTGTCGTTCATGTCAACGCACCGCTTCCAGGTTATTCTGCGCACGTCTATATTGAGCGAATTGCCCTGATGTATGTGGTTATCGAGCATAGCCGCAAGAAGATTGTTTGCCGCGCCGATAGCGTGGAAATCACCCGTAAAGTGTAAATTTATATCCTCCATAGGCACCACCTGCGCATAGCCGCCGCCTGCCGCACCGCCTTTTATTCCGAAAACAGGTCCGAGCGACGGTTCACGAAGCGCAACCGCAACCCGTCTTCCCGTCCTTTTAAGTCCGTCAGCAAGACCTATGGTTGTTGTGGTTTTGCCCTCGCCCGCCGGAGTGGGAGTTATCGCCGTGACAAGCACAAGCTTGCCGTCCGGACGCGTCGATTCTTTGAGATATGACAGATCGATTTTTGCTTTATATCTGCCGTATTGCTCCGTATATTTTTCATCTATGCCTATACTTGCGGCTATTTCGTTTATGGGGCGCATTTCGCAAGCCTGAGCAATTTCTATATCTGTTTTCATGCGGATAACCGTCCTTTATCTGAAATATTTTACTGCTGATTCAAACATCTTCATATCGTATTCTCCGCACACGTTTTTGTAAAGGCCGCTTCCGATACGTTCCGAATGACCCATTTTACCAAATACACGACCATCCGGTGAAGTTATACCTTCAATCGCAAATGCCGAATTGTTCGGATTGAAATGAACATCATCCGTCGGATTCCCGTCAAGATCTACGTACTGCGTTGCAATCTGTCCGTTTGCGGCAAGCTCTGCAATAATTTTGTCGTCGGCAATAAATCTTCCCTCACCGTGAGATATCGGAACAGTATAAATATCGCCTACCTGCGTACCTGCAAGCCACGGAGATTTATTTGAAGCAATTCTTGTGCGGACAAGACGCGACTGGTGACGCGATATCGTATTGAACGTAAGCGTAGGACAGCTTGCGTCCGTATCTATTATTCTGCCGTAAGGCACAAGTCCGAGCTTTATAAGCGCCTGGAAACCGTTGCATATTCCGCACATAAGTCCGTCTCTGTTTTCGAGAAGATCCGAAACCGCGTCCTTGATTGCAGCATTGCGGAAGAATGCCGTTATAAATTTTCCCGAGCCGTCCGGTTCATCTCCGCCCGAAAAGCCTCCCGGTATAAACACTATCTGAGAATTTTTAAGCTGTTTTGCAAAATATTCAACAGATTCCGTAATTCCCGAAGCCGTAAGGTTATTTATAACTATCATCTGAGCCTTTGCGCCCGCCTGCTCCATAACTTTAGCAGTATCGTATTCGCAGTTCGTACCCGGGAATACAGGTATTATAACGCGCGGATGAGCTGTTTTTATAATGGGCTTTGGATATGTCGTTGCTTTATACGAAAATGCAGGTATATCCTTGCCCTCAGGCTTTATGTTGCACGGGAATATAGGCTCAAGCTTATCCTCATATATCGAAAGAAGTTCGTTCAGATCAAGCTTTTCGTTTTTGTATGATATTGTATTTTCATTTACGGTACGGCCTATTACCAATCCGGATTCAACATCGCACACTGTTTCAAGAATGAAACTGCCGTACGAATATCCGAATATATCGTCAAGAGAAAGTGCATCGTTAAATTCAAAGCCTATACCGTTTCCGAACGACATCTTCATAACAGCCTCCGCAATACCTCCGTATGTCGGAGTATAAGCCGAAACGGCTTTCTTTTCGGATATAAGCGTATGAACGTATTCAAATACCTTTTTGAGCGATTCTGTTTCGGGAAGTCCGTTTTTATCAAGCTCCGGCTTTACAAGAACAACGTTATGACCGCAAGCCTTAAATTCCGGAGATATAATACTTTGTGTTTTTTCGGTAGTTACCGCAAAAGAAACAAGTGTCGGCGGAACATCGAGCTTTTCAAAGGAGCCGCTCATGGAATCTTTGCCGCCTATCGCGCCTATTTCAAGATTTTTTTGCGCCATAAACGCCCCGAGAAGCGCCGCAAACGGTTTTCCCCAACGCTCAGGATCCTTCAAAGGCTTTTCAAAATATTCCTGGAAAGTAAGGTAAACGTCCTCAAATTTTGCACCTGCCGCAATAAGCTTGCACACAGATTCTATTACGGCAAGATATGCGCCGTGATACGGGCTCTTTTCCGCAATATACGGGTTATATCCCCATGCCATAAGCGAACAGGTGTCCGTAACTTTATTTTCTACGGAAACCTTATTTACCATTGCCTGTATAGGTGTAAGCTGGTATTTGCCTCCGAACGGCATAAGAACCGTTCCCGCGCCTATTGTCGAATCGAATCTTTCCGAAAGTCCCCTCTTCGAGCATACGTTAAGATCTCCGGCAAGTTTTTTGTATTCAGCACCAAAGCTGTCCGTAATTGTTCTTGCATAATTGCCCGGTGCAGACGGCGCAACGGATATATGCTTTTCAGCGCCGTTTGAATTAAGAAATTCACGCGAAATATCAACTATATTTTTACCGTTCCACTTCATCACGAGTCTCGGTTCGTTCTTCACAACCGCAACCAATGTTGCTTCAAGATTCTCTGCATTTGCAAGACTGAGGAATTTTTCCGCGTCTTCCGGAGCAACAACAACAGCCATTCTCTCCTGAGATTCGCTTATTGCAAGTTCCGTTCCGTCAAGACCGTCATACTTTTTGGGAACGGCGTTAAGATTTATCTCAAGTCCGTCCGCAAGCTCGCCTATCGCCACAGACACACCGCCTGCACCGAAATCGTTACAGCGTTTTATAAGTCTTGACGCTTCCTTATTGCGGAAAAGTCTCTGCAGTTTTCTTTCTTCGGGAGCGTTTCCCTTTTGCACTTCCGCGCCGCACGTTTCAAGCGACTGGAGATTATGCGACTTTGATGAGCCCGTTGCTCCGCCGCAGCCGTCTCGGCCCGTTCTTCCGCCAAGCAGAATTACAATATCTCCGTCAACAGGGCATTCGCGCCTAACGTTTTCTGCCGGAGCAGCCGCTATAACAGCGCCTATTTCCATACGTTTTGCCGCATATCCCTCATGATATATTTCGTCCACCTGACCTGTCGCAAGACCTATCTGATTACCGTATGAAGAATATCCTGCTGCAGCCGTAGTCACAATTTTTCTCTGAGGAAGCTTGCCCTGCATCGTTTCGCTTACTGGCTTAAGCGGATTCGCCGCACCCGTAACGCGCATAGCCGCATATACATAAGAACGTCCTGAAAGAGGATCTCTTATCGCGCCGCCTATACACGTTGCCGCACCGCCGAAAGGTTCTATTTCCGTGGGATGGTTGTGCGTTTCATTCTTGAACAAAAGAAGCCAAGGTTCATCCTTGCCGTCCGCATCAACCGTGATTTTTACCGTGCAGGCATTTATTTCTTCGGATTCATCGAGTTTTTCAAGTTTGCCGTGTTTTCTCAGCAGGCGAACCGCTATTGTTGCTATATCCATAAGGTTGACGGGCTTTGTTCTGCCGATTTCTTTTCGTGCGGCAATATACTCTTCGTATGCACTCTGAATAAGCTCGTCTTCAAATTTAACGCTGTCAATAGTGGTAAGGAATGTCGTATGACGGCAATGATCCGACCAATACGTATCTATCATTCTGATTTCGGTTATGGTAGGATCGCGCTTTTCGTTTTTAAAATACGCCTGACAGAATTTTATATCATCAAAATCCATCGCAAGTCCGTATTTTGATATAAAATCATTAAGTCCTTTATCGTCAAGCTGTGTAAATCCGTCAAGCGTCTTTACTTCTGTGGGAATAACGTAATCCGTTTTCAGTGTTTCGGGCTTTTCGAGAGAAGCCTCTCTTGCTTCAACGGGATTTATTACGTATTTCTTTATTTTATTTATCTCTGCCTCCGTAAGACTGCCGTAAAGCATATAAACCTTTGCCGTACGAACAGTCGGACGTTCCTTCTGAGATATTATCTGAATACACTGTGCCGCCGAATCCGCTCTCTGATCAAACTGCCCCGGAAGATATTCAACCGCAAACACATTTGCGCCGTCATTTTCGGGAGAATCCGAAACCGTATCAAGCTGCGGTTCGGAAAAAACCGTCTTTTTGCAATAATCAAACAGCTCTTCGTCTATATTTTCAACATCATAACGGTTGAGAAGCCTCAGTGCCGTCAGGTTGTTTATTCCAAGCAGAGAACGTATATCGCCGAGCAATGCTTTTGCCTCGTTTGCGAGATTCTCTTTTTTTTCAACGTATATTCTGTAAACCATTTCGTTCCTCCGGAATTATTCATTCATACTCATCATGACTTTTTTACTGCCGCAAGAGCTTTTTTGCCTATGTCGTGACGGTAAAATCCGTTTTCAAACACAACTTTTTCCGTATGCTCATAAGCTTTTTTTATCGCCGTTTCAAGATCGTCCGCAACAGCCGTAACCCCAAGCACACGTCCTCCCGCACTCAGCAATTTGCCGTCCGCAAGTTTTGCTCCCGCAACATATATATCCGTATCGGGAGTGTTTTCCGGCAGCTTTATTTCAAAGCCGTTTTGGTACTTCACCGGATAACCCTTTGACGACACTATAACACAGCACGCGGATTTATCGGCAAATTTTATATCCACATCCGCAAGTCTGCCCTCCGACGTTGCCTTCATTACGGTAAAAAGATCGCTTTCAAGCAAAGGAAGCACAACCTGCGTTTCAGGATCACCGAACCGGCAGTTATATTCTATAACTTTAGGACCGTTTTTGGTAAGCATGAGCCCGAAATACAAGCATCCTCTGAACTCTCTTCCCTCTTTTTTCATTGCATTTATAGTGGGAATAAATATCGTGTCCATGCAGATTGCTGCAATATCGTCTGTATAATAAGGATTCGGAGCAACCGTTCCCATGCCGCCCGTATTAAGTCCTTCGTCATTGTCGTGTGCGCGCTTATGATCCATTGACGATACCATAGGCACAACAACATTTCCGTCCGTGAACGAAAGCACCGAAACCTCAGGTCCTTCGAGAAATTCCTCTATTACTATGCTGTTTCCGCTTTCTCCGAACATTTTATCTTCCATTATACTGCGAACGGCATTTTTCGCTTCGTCAAGAGTCTGAGCTATTATAACGCCCTTGCCGAGCGCAAGCCCGTCCGCTTTTATTACAGTGGGCAGAGGCGCCGTTTCAAGGTATTCAAGTGCTTTTGCGGCGTCCGTGAAAACCTCATATTCCGCAGTGGGAATAGAATACTTTTTCATCAGTTCCTTTGAAAAGACCTTGCTTCCCTCTATTATTGCCGCTTTTGCCGTAGGTCCGAAACACGGTATTCCTATCTGATTCAGTGCGTCCACCGCGCCGAGTACAAGAGGATCGTCAGGCGCCACAACCGCAAAGTCTATTTTGTTTGTCTTTGCAAATTCCGTAATACCTTTTATATCCTTTGCTCCTATATCAACGCATACCGCGTCCGCACTTATACCTCCGTTGCCGGGCAATGCGTATATTTCGGTTATATCTTTGTTTTCTTTAAGCTTTTTTATTATGGCGTGCTCGCGTCCGCCGCCGCCTACTACCATTATTTTCATATTTTTATTTCAAACGCCTCCGGTTTTTATTATTCGTATATTGGGAACTGCCTGCAAAGATCTATTACCTCTGCCGTTATTTTTTCCTTATTGCCGTCAAAATCCGAAGCGACAAGCTTCATCCATTTTGCAATCTTAAGCATTTCGGGTTCATTGAATCCGCGTGCCGTAACAGCCGGAGTTCCCACTCTTATACCGCTTGTTATGAACGGACTCTGAGGATCGTTCGGAATTGTATTTTTATTTACGGTAATATGCACCTCGTCAAGACGCTTTTCAAACTCTTTACCCGTGAGATCAAACGGGCGAAGGTCAATAAGCATAAGGTGATTATCAGTTCCGCCGGAAACTATTCTGAAGCCTTCATCCTGAAGCGCCTTTGCCAAAGCCGCCGCGTTTTTAACTATACGGCGCTGATATTCCTTAAATTCGTCCGTCATTGCCTCTCCGAGCGCAACAGCCTTAGCGGCTATTATATGCATAAGGGGTCCGCCCTGTATTCCCGGGAATACGGCTTTATCTATTCTCTGTGCAAATTCTTCTTTGCAAAGAATAAGTCCGCCTCTCGGTCCGCGGAGCGTTTTATGCGTTGTTGTTGTTACAACATCGGCATAAGGAACAGGACTCGGATGAAGACCTGCCGCCACAAGACCTGCTATATGAGCCATATCTACCATGTAGTATGCGCCGACTTCATCGCATATTTCTCGAATTTTTGCGAAATCTATCTCTCTTGCGTAAGCGCTTGCTCCGGCAATTATCATTTTAGGCTTACATTCAAGTGCAGTTTTGCGTATAGCTTCATAGTCAAGCTTTTCTGTATCTCCGGATACGCTGTAAGGCACTATATTGAAGTATTTTCCCGAAATATTTACAGGTGAACCGTGAGAAAGATGTCCGCCGTGGGCGAGATTGAGTCCCATTACAGTGTCGCCCGGATTTACAAGCGCAAAAAACACTGCCAGATTTGCACTCGCTCCGCTGTGGGGCTGAACATTGGCATGATCCGCGCCGAAAAGCTTTTTCGCTCTTTCGCGCGCTATATTTTCCACAACATCGACATATTGGCATCCTCCGTAATATCTTTTGCCCGGATACCCTTCCGCATATTTGTTTGTAAGCACAGTTCCCGCGGCAAGAAGCACCGCCTTTGAAACTATATTTTCAGAAGCAATAAGCTCTATATTGTTACGCTGACGGTTGAGTTCGGCATCGCACGCCTCAAAAACTTCGCTGTCATACTGCTTGAGTTCGTCAAAAAAATTCATAAATAAGTCCTTTCATCCGTTTTATTTTATTGCCGCCCGTACAGTCTCGGGGGTTTCCGTTTTATGTTCTGTTATTGTGTTGCCTGAAAACGCCTGCATCAATGATGGAACAAGCGCATTCCCGTAAATGCCATAGCTATTCCGTACTTATTACATACATCTATAACTATATCATCACGAATTGAGCCGCCCGGTTCAGCTATATACGAAACGCCGCTTCTCTTTGCTCTTTCAATATTGTCTCCGAACGGGAAGAATGCGTCTGAGCCGAGCGCAACACCCGATACAGTTGCCAAGTATGCGTCCATTTCTTCTCTCGTAAACGGCTCCGGTCTTTCCGTGAAATAATTCTGCCATATTCCATCTGCGCATACGTCTTCTTCGTTCTTGTTGATATATCCGTCTATCACGTTATCTCTTTCGGGTCTTGAAAGCGTAGGTATAAACGGCAGATTCAGCACTTTATCGCACTGGCGCAAATGCCATGTATCCGCTTTTCCCCCTGCAAGGCGTGTGCAGTGTATTCTTGACTGCTGCCCCGCGCCGACACCTATTGCCTGTCCGTCAACCGCATAGCATACGGAATTTGACTGAGTATACTTGAGCGTTATAAGCGCAACAATAAGGTCTCTTTTTGCACTGTCCGGAATATTTTTGTTTTCCGTAACGATATTTTCAAGCAGCGAACTGTCTATTTTGAAATTATTTCTTCCCTGTTCAAACGTCACTCCGAACACCTGTTTACGCTCAATAGGATCCGGAACGTAATCAGAATCGATTTTTACTATATTGTAATTGCCTTTTCTCTTTGTTTTGAGCAATTCAAGCGCTTCGTCGTCATACCCCGGAGCTATAACGCCGTCGGAAACTTCTCTGAGTATAAGCTTTGCCGTTGTAACATCGCACACATCGCTGAGGGCTATCCAGTCACCGTATGAGCACATACGGTCCGTGCCTCTCGCACGGGCATACGCACAGGCAAGAGGAGAATCATCCAGCCCTTCAACATCATCCACAAAGCAAGCCTTTTTGAGTGTATCCGAAAGCTTTGTGCCTATTGCTGCAGAAGTAGGGCTTACGTGCTTGAAAGACGTTGCGGCAGGCTGTCCCAAAGCTTCTTTAAGTTCCTTTACGAGCTGCCAGCTATTGAAAGCGTCAAGAAAATTAATATATCCCGGGCGTCCGGAAAGTATTTCTATCGGAAGCTCGCTTCCGTCATGCATAAATATTCTTGACGGCTTCTGATTAGGGTTACAGCCGTATTTCAATTCAAATTCTTTCATAATATTATTCCTTTCCGTTGTGCGCCTCCGAATCCGGAAGCGGGGATTGTTATTTATTCTTGTTTATAAGTCTGTTTTCCGTTTCGCCGGTTTCTATATCAATCATGCGCACATAAAGCGAAATCTTGTTTTTTTCATTGAGATTGTTCCATATAAGAGATGTAAATTCGTCTATGCAGTCCGGTATTTCAACTCTCTCGGGTTCGCCCTGAAATGTCGGAATCGGGTTGCCGTCGCACACATACGTATGGAGGAAATGCCCCAGGCCGTTCAGCGCACTGTACGAAAACGTATATCTGTTGCAGGCAGAACCGTTTTCGTCGGCGCTTTTGAGTATGCTCATCTTATATGAAAAATCATCTTTACCGAATGTGAGCATTGCGCTTATGCGCGGCGTCCAGTTAGGCTTATCGGGTTCAAATTCTCTTGTATCAAGAGCTTCCTCAAACGTCTTTCCTGCCGATATGAAATCATATATCGTATCCGTCTGATCTCCGTTTGTTACTATAAGCTTATTTGAAATCACCTTTATAGGAGAATATATTATAAGCGACGGGTCTTCCACCTTTGACGCGTCAAACGGATATATTATCACTTCACCGCCGTCCTTTTCCGCAAATATACGGTTGCGGCTGTTTTCGCTTCTGCCCATTATAAAATACGCAACAGCAGCTTTTTTCCCGTTGCCTGTTTTTCCGACCACTATGCCTCTTCCGGCATATGTATTTTCGCTCAGAAGCCTGCCCAGATCATCAGTTTTGTATACGTTCATAATTATCCCCCATAATTGCTATTTTTTCGGCTATCTCCTCCGTTGCCTCCGGAAGAATTATCCATTCCGCCTCTTCCATCACCCGCTTCTGAAGCGTCTCAGGCGTATCGTCCTGCATAATATCAACAGCCTTCTGTTTTATTATCCTGCCCCCGTCCGGAATTTCGTTTACAAAGTGAACCGTAGCTCCCGTAACCTTGACTCCGTATGCAAGGGCCGCCTCATGCACTTTCAGTCCGTAAAATCCCTTTCCGCAAAAAGACGGAATAAGTGACGGATGCACATTTATTATTCTGTTTTTATAGCGCGACGTAAAATCCGCACTCAGTATGCTCATAAATCCCGCAAGAACTATAAGCTGTATGTTATATTCCTTAAGTGCCGCGAGAATTTTATTTTCAAAATCCTCTACTGAATGCGATTGCTTTCTCGATGCGACAACATACGGTATTCCGTTTTGCTGTGCCCTTTTAATTGCAAAAGCATCCGGCGAACTCGATACAACGAGCTCTATGCTTCCGCTTTTTATTATGCCATTCTTTTGAGCATCGATAAGCGCCTGAAGATTTGTGCCTCCGCCCGACACAAAAACAGCTATTCTTGTTTTCAGCATATTATTACGCCCTCGTCCGATTTAACTACCTCGCCTATTATATAAGCGTCCTCACCGTTTGCACGAAGTACGTCAATAGCCTTATCCGCTTCCGATTTGCTTACGGTTATGCTCATTCCAACGCCCATATTGAATGTATTGAACATATCTCTTTCCGGTATATTGCCCGTTTTCGCTATAAGATCGAATATCGGAAGTACTTTTACCGCGTTCTTTTCTATTTTTGCGCTGAAGCCCTGAGCAAAGCTCCTCGGTATATTTTCATAGAATCCGCCGCCCGTTATATGAGATACACCCTTTACCGTAACATTATCAAACAGCGCAAGCATTGGTTTTACGTATATTTTTGTGGGAGTAAGAAGCGTCTCTCCTATTGATTTGCCCCCGAGAGCCTCCAAAGGTGTTTTTATGTCCTTATTTTCCACGTCAAACACTTTTCTTACAAGAGAAAATCCGTTTGAATGAACTCCGCTTGACGGAAGCGCTATTATGACATCGCCTTCCGTCATTGTCTTGTTGTTGAGAATTTTCTTTTTATCGACAACGCCTACCGAGAATCCCGCAAGATCGTATTCGTCAACGGGATAAAATCCCGGCATTTCCGCCGTTTCACCGCCTATAAGCGCAGCGCCCGA
>CAJLXE010000018.1 GCA_905210525.1 uncultured Clostridia bacterium
TGCCGGTCGGAACGCAGGCAACCGTAAAAGCGGTGACGCATGAACAGCTTAAGAATGAAATAAAAGCGCAGATAATTCTCGGAAATACATATCATCTTTATTTAAGACCGGGTCACAGGCTGATAGAGCGTATGGGCGGACTGCATAAATTCATGAGCTGGGACAAGCCTATACTTACGGACAGCGGCGGTTTTCAGGTATTTTCGCTTTCAAAATTGAGAAAGATAAGCGATGAAGGCGTGCAGTTCAGATCTCATCTTGACGGTTCGCTTCATTTTATAGGTCCGGATGAATCTATGGAAATACAGCAGTGTCTCGGAAGCGACATAGCAATGGTATTTGACGAATGTACGGCTGCCGACAGCGATTATGCCACGGCGAGAAAGGCTCTGGACAGGACAACTCGCTGGGCAGAGCGTTGCAAGTCGGTACATACAAGACAGGATCAGGCGCTTTTCGGAATAATACAGGGCAATATGTATAAAGATTTAAGAATAGAAAGCGCAAAAATAACTGCCGGAATGGATTTTGACGGCTGTGCGATAGGCGGATTGAGTGTAGGCGAGCCGAAGCCGGTTATGTATGAAATGATAGAAGCCATAGAACCGTATATACCTAAAAATAAACCGCGCTATCTTATGGGAGTAGGTTCTCCGGACTGTCTTGTGGAAGGCGTTGCAAGAGGAATAGATATGTTTGACTGCGTTCTGGCAACGAGAATAGGCAGAAACGGTACAGTATTCACCAAACACGGCAGAATGATATTAAGAAATCTGTGCTTTGCGGAGGATCCGCGTCCGATAGAAGAGGACTGCGATTGCTATACGTGCCGTAATTTTTCAAGAGCATACCTCAGACATCTTGTTAAAACAAATGAAATATTCGGTGCAAATTTATTGTCGGTACACAACCTGCGTTTCCTTACACGTATGATGGAGGAAATAAGAAGCGCAATAAATAACGGTACTTTTGATGCGTACAGAGAAAAGTTCTGGGAAAATTATAAGATCAGCGACAAAGGCGGTGCGTTCTGATGCTGAGGAATATTAATTCCAAAAGGCAGACGAGAGTTCTTGCCATTCACGATATTTCGTGTATAGGAAAATGCTCCATAACGGCTGCGCTTCCGATATTGTCTGCGGCGGGAATAGAAACGGCGGTACTTCCTACGGCTATACTCTCAACACATACGGGCGGATTTACAGGCTATACGTTCAGAGATCTGACGGACGATATTATGCCTATAATAAATCACTGGGAAAAAGAAAAAATTGATTTTGACGCTGTTTATACAGGTTATCTGGGCTCGTTTGAACAGATAAATATAATGAAGAAAATATTTTCATTATATAAAGCCAAGGGCGCACTGATTGCGGTAGACCCTGTTATGGGAGATAACGGCAGATTGTATTCGGCTTTTGACGAATCGTTTCCGAGAGGGATGAGAGAACTGTGCGCGTATGCCGATATAATCACTCCGAACATAACGGAAGCGTTGCTTATGCTGGGAGGACCGTATAAAGAAGGTCCGTATGAAAGAGAATATATCGAACGTATGATAAAAAAGCTTTCGGATATGTGTGAAGGCAAAAAAACAGTGCTTACAGGAGTGTATTTTGATGAACGTAAGCTTGGAGCCGCAACGTACGACGGCTGTACAGATAAGGTAGAATATTCGTTTGCCGAAAAAATAGAGGGTATGTACCACGGCACTGGGGACGTGTTTGCAAGTGCTTTTCTGGCGTCGCTGCTTAACGGAAACAGTATGAAGAAATCGGCAGATACAGCGGTAAGCTTTGTGACGGAAGCAATAAAGCAGACGCTGCGGATAAAACAGGACAGATATTACGGAGTTAATTTTGAGGCGGCTATTCCGTCGTTATTGAAGAATATATGATTTATATATGCGTCGGGCGATCAGTGCCTGACGCATTTATTTTTTTCGTTATAATAAAGATGTAAGTTTTATAATATCATTATAACAAGGCATGAAAAAAACGGTGCCGTGGTTTATACTTCGGTTAAAAATTTGTTCCTGCGTAAATGTTAAGAGCAAATATGTGCTTGAGACCGAGAATGTTAATTTATTAATGTTAATTAATAACAAAGTGAAATATTTTAACATCGAAAATGAAAATAATTTTAGAAAATATTTGTGAAATAAATTTTTTGATGTTAGAATGGATTCAATTATATCAAAATATAAAAAAGTTTAAAAATGGTTAATAAAAAAGAATTTTGTCGATAAATGCGGATAAATATGACAATAAAACGGTAAAACATAGCAAATTTGCCAAAAAAACAGCGTATTTTTTGGTGGTATTATAAAATTTTATATTGACAATTGGTGCGGAGATATGTTAAAATATACATGCTCAATGGTGGATAACAGGCTAAAATTTTAAATATATGTTTTATAACATTATGAATTTTCATTATTTAGTAAAGTTAACCATACGAAGGGAAAGAAAGGATGTGTTTGTATTTGCGTAAAGGTATAATCAAGCATTGCAAAAAATTTATTGCGATTTTTTCGGTTACTACCCTGATTACAACGGGTCTTATCACTCCGGACGCATTTGCGGCCAATACTGCATCGGCATCTTCCGACAACAACGGTACAAGTGCTGCGGCGACAACTCTGAGTGACGAAGATATCAGGTACAACGCTTATTTGCAGAAAATTGAAGAGGAGGCCAAAAAAGCGGGCGTCACTGTCGAAGATTACAAAGGCAATGATATTGTTCTGACTCCTGCCGAGGCTGTATGTGAAGACGAAGCTGAGGGTTCAACCGAGGATAATCCGATTCATGTCAAGACGCCGCTTGCCGATGAAGACGGTAAGGTGAACGTTCTGAAGTGGACGGAGGAATACAGTGCTTTTTCATGGGTGGTGAATGTACCTCAAACAGGATATTATCAGATATCCGTTGAATACATAAGCGTTATTGACGGTTTGGCGATCAACCCGGCGAGAGGTATAAAAATAAACGGTGAAACACCATTTTTTGAAGCCGTAAACATGCCGTTCAAAAAATGGTGGAAAGATGAAAGCAAACCGGTAATAAACGAACTCACGCAGGATGAAGCAGCTCCGGGGCTTGTAGAAGTGCGCCACTGGGCAACTGTTGATCTGCGTGATACCGACGGCTATTATGCTGAACCGTTCAAGTTCTATCTCGAAAAGGGTGAGAACAAAATTACTTTTACGAACATCAACCGTGATATATTCTTCGGCAACATATATGTGACGGCGCCGTTAGAACTGGAAGATTATGCAACAGTATCTTCAAGATATCCGTCGGCAGATGTTTCCGGAACGGCAATAAGCGACCGTCTTGAAGCGGAAGCATATGACCGTATAATTGAAAAGTCATCCAACATGATGAGAATAACCGCAAGCAAAAATACAACGGTTACTCCTTTCAAGAGCGGTTATACCGTAATGAATCAGGTTGGCGGTTCGACAAACTGGTATTCGGACAGAGATTCATATACATGGAAGATCAATGTTCCCGAGGACGGTCTGTACAAAATAGCTCTCAGAGTAGCTAACACCACCAACATCGGTATGCCTGTTTACAGACAGATATATATCGACGGTGAAATTCCTTTTGAAGAGTTCAAGGCGTACAAATTCAAGTACAGCTATTACTACTATACAGAGACGCTTTCGGACGCAAACGGAGATCCTTACCTTTTGTATCTTACAAAAGGCGAACATACGTTAAAAATGGAAGTGTTGCTCGGTGACCTGGGTTCATTGGCACTTTCGTTTTACAGCGAAACGGATAACCTCAATAAGCTCACAAGACAAATCCAAAAGATCATAGGTTCATCTCCTGATTCAAACTACAATTACAGACTTGAAAAGAGAGTTCCGGGATTGATGGATTCTTTGAACGGACTTATAGATAATTTCAATTCAATGATCGAGATACTTAAGGTTGCATGCGATACGGATTCTTCATCCATGATAAACGACCTTAAGTCTGCAATAGATACATTAAAGGCATGTGTAGCCGATCCGCAGAAGATACCGAATAAGATGGGCGACATACAAGGTATTCAGACCAGCATGGGTACATGGATAAAAAATCTTGAAAGCTCAGCTTTGATGATCGATTTTATTGAAGTTGCTCAACCTCAGGCAGCTGTAAGCGATCCTAAAATGTCTTTCTGGAATGAATTAAAGAACGTATGGACATCATTCATAGTTTCTTTTACAAAAGAATATAATTCCAACTCGCGGGAAATAGAAAGCGAAGGCAAAGACGTTATTGAAATTTGGATGGCCAAGGACAGAGAAAATGCCGACATGATAATTTCGTTGCTTAATTCTGAATTTTCACAGGGCAAACATGATTTCTCGGTAAAAATCAGAATCGTTCCCGGACAGATAGATTTCGGCGGATTTAACCTGTTGCTTCTTTCACTCATGTCCGGCAGAGAGCCTGATATGATCTGGGGTTGCGGTGCTACATCGCCTGTGCAGTATGCAATAAGAGGCATAGGGTACAACCTTGAACAGTTTGATGATTTTGAAGAGGTGACATCGCGTTTCTGTGAAGGAACAATGCAGGCGTTGAGATATACTGACAATACCAATGAAAGAAACGGAACATTTGCTTTACCGGAAACAACAAGCGTAAACCTTGTTTTCTACCGTAAGGATATATTCGCGGAATTGGGATTGTCGATTCCGGAAACATGGGATGAATATTTCCAGGTAGTTCTTCCTGCATTTTATAAAGAAGGATACGTTCCGGTTGCGTGTGATGCCGGTGCATGGTTGCTGCAGAGAGGCGGTTGGCCGACGCGTGCCGATAACAGACTCAGCGGTTATGATACAGAGCTTGCTTATCAGGTTCAGATAGATAACTTTAACCAGTATCTGATTTACGGTATAGACGTTGAAGTTCAGGCTTTCCAGGGTTTCAGAAACGGTGAAGTTCCTTACATGACCGGCGGATTGGATATATACACACAGCTTGTTGCCGCAGCTCCGGAACTTATGGGAAAATGGGGAATCGGTTTGACAATGGGTACGTATGATGAATACGGCATTCTCAACAGATCGAGCTTTGGTGCAGGCGCCGGAACGGCAATGGCAATAATGCCGGAAACAAAGTATGCGGATCATTGCTGGGAAGTTATGAAATGGTGGACTTCAACTGATATACAGATAGAGTTCTCAAGCATGGTTGATGCGAAATTCGGTCAGGAAAACAGATATTACAGTGCAAACGTAGAAGCACTTCTTTCGATGGGATGGACCACTCAGGAAAGAGCCATTATAAAGGAATCCTTTAATTGGTACTGCAATATGCAGAACATAATCGGAAGTTATCAGATGGACAGATATGGCAACTTTGCATTTAACCAGGTAGTAATTCAAGGTAAAAATGCTCGTGATGCTATCGAAGAAATGGTAGAAATGATAAACCCTGAGCTTGTGCGTAAGCAGTTGCAGTATGATATAACTCCTGCTTCCGAGGAAGAAATAGCTAATAAGGTTTATGATATTACGGCTATCGACAGAGTTTCTTATTATAGAAGACTGCGCGAAGAAGCTCAAAAAGCTCAGCAGAAAGGATGATTCGTAAGTCATGGCAAAAAAACAAGACATAGAAGTAATTGACGATGTTGGCGAAGGCGAAATACAAGTAGCTAAGATTTATAAACAACAGTCAAAGTTCAGCAAATGGTGGAATCATGTTGGTGTAGGTTGGGCGTTTATGCTTCCTTTCCTTGTACTGTTTATACTGTTTTCGGTTATTCCGGTACTTACGTCTATCCGTTACTGCTTTACTTATTATGATATGGTAAGACCGGCAGAATGGACGGGACTGGAGAACTACAGATATATGTTCCTTGAGGACGATATATTTGCGACAGCATTTGCAAATACGTTTAAGTTAGCAATACTTACAGGACCTACAGGATATATACTTTCATTCTTCTTTGCGTGGGTAATAAACAATCTCAAGTATAAAACATTTTGGGTGCTTGCTTTCTATACACCTACAATGGTTTCGGGCACTGCGGTTGGTCTTATATGGATGACATTGTTCGGAAATACTCGTTTGGGATATCTCAATTATGCTCTTCTCAAAATGGGACTCATTGCGGAACCGATAGCGTTTACTCAAACAAAGGAATGGATAGTTCCTATTATAGTAATAATCAGCTTGTGGCTGAGTCTCGGCGGAAACTTCCTTATATTCTTTGCAGGTTTGCAGAATGTGAGAAAAGAGCTTTACGAGGCGGCCGCTATTGACGGAGTAGAGAATCCGTATCAAGAGCTTTGGTATATAACGCTTCCTATGATGAAGCCGCAGTTGTTGTATACGGCTATAACGTCAATAACAAGCGCGTTTGCGGTAGGTGATATATGTACTACCGTTGCGGGAAACCCGAGTCCGGATTATTGCGTTCACACACTATCGCTGCATATAGCGGATTATGCCGGGGCGCGACTTGAAGTCGGATATGCGTGTGCATTGTCGCTTGTCATGTTCGCAATAACATTTACGCTCGGTAAATTTATCATGAAGTTACTTTCAAGTAAAGATGAATTATAAGAAGGGAGGAGATTACTATTAGCACTGAAACTTATACACCTCGCGGTGTAGAATTTGGCAAACAAAAAAAGAAGTGGTTTTCAATAGGCGGATTCTTCAAATTCTTATTTTTGGGATTACTGTTGGCGTTCCTTGTTCTTCCTCTTATATACAACTTTACAACGGCGTTCAAGCCTCTCGAGGAAATGATAAAGTATCCGCCACCGATATTTGTTAAGAATCCGACATTGCAGAATTTTGTTGATATGGTAATGGTTTATGCGAACACAGAAGTTCCGTTGCTCAGATATGTCTTCAACAGCGTTTGGACAACTGCGGTAGGAATGATACTGACAGTATTGGTATCAATATTGTGCGGATATTCGTTGGCAAAGCTTAAAGTAAAGTCTGCTAACATAGTGTTTAATGTTATTATTGCATCAATGATGATATCCCTTTCCACAGCTGCTATTATGAACTATAAAATCACAATGTGGTTGGGACTGTACAATTCATATTGGGCGTTTATAATACCTTATATTGCAAGCTCATCTTACGTGTTCCTTTCAAGGCAGTTTGCGCAGGGTATTCCGGATGAGCTTATGGAGGCGGCACGTATTGACGGTGCATCCGAATTAAAGACATTCTTCGTTATTGCTGTTCCGATACTCAGACCTGCAATAGCTACAATAGGACTTTATTCGTTTAATGCATTGTGGGGTTCACAGGGACCTTCGTCAATGTACATAGTAGACGAGGCAAAAAAGAACCTGCCTTATGCACTTGCCAACGCTATTTCGGCCGGACTTGCAAGACAGGGCGCACAGGCAGCTATGTCGTTGATAATGCTTTTGCCATCACTTATAGCCCTCATAATAACGCAGTCAAAGGTTGTGGATACAATGTCCCATGCCGGCATAAAGGGCTAAGGAGGAATTGTTATGAAATTATTCAAAAAACTCATAATATCGTTGCTTGTATTGTGTGTATGTGCTACAACATTTGCACAAATCGGTACAGACAGCGCAAATGCCGAAATACAATCTCTTTATGATTCGCATTTGTATTCCGAAAACGGCGCAAATTATCGTATGTCAATTCCTAAGGTTTATACGGTAAGAAATACAATCCGTACATTTGAATCGGAAACGAACGCTATATTTAAAAATCCGGCAGATATGTTTATTGATGATGAAGATAACATATTTGTTGTAGACACAGATAATGCCAGAATTGTAAAAATGGATTCGTGGGGTAAATTTATTTTTGAAGTAGCGGAATTAAAGTGCCGTTGTACCAACGAAGAAGAATGTACTCATACAATGCTCAGCAATACTTTTCATCAGCCAAAAGGTATATTTGTTAATTCAACCGGTATTTATGTTGCGGATACGAAAAATCAACGTATTGTTCTGCTGGATTCCGAAGGCTACTTCATAAGAGAATACAGAAAACCGAACGATCCGGCGTTGACAGATTATCCGTTTGATGTCAAGAAAATAGCTGTTTCAAACAGAGATGAGATTTATTGCTTGCTTGAAACTGACTTCCAAGGCTTTATAAAGCTCAGCGATGAAGGCGAATACATGGGCAATACGGGTATGACAAGAACAACTACAAATTTTGTTGAATATTTGTGGAGCAAACTCACATCAGGAAATGATCTTTTGCAGAGAACGTCATATACGGCTCCGCCTTACAGCAACTTTATGATAGATGATGAAGGCTGGATTTATGCAACTGTTACAACAGTAGAAAAAAATCAGATTACGAAGCTGAATTCTGTAGGTACCAACGTATTTACCGAAGAAGATAAGCAGTACGGCAGAAACTATGAAGCGATAACAGATACAAAAACATACGAGGTTGCTAAATACGTATCCAACTTTGTAGATATCACGGTTGATAAAGACGGAATAGTATATGCGTTGGATGATGCGCTCGGCAATGTATATGTTTACGACCAGGAATCAAATAACCTTGCGTATTTCGGTGAACAGGGAACAAACAGAGGTAAGTTCCGTAAGCCGATTGCAATAGATATTTTTTCGGACGATTCACTTGCAGTGCTCGACGCTTCGACAGGGTATATAACGATATTTGAATCGACCAAATTCTGCGAACTGATGAAGGAAGGAACGACGCTTTACAGAAATGCGCGTTACGATGATGCACGTGAAGTATGGAATCAGCTTCTTCAGCTTGATGCAAACTATATCTATGCACATAAGGCATTGGGAAAAGCATACTATAAGGAAAAAAATTACAAACAAGCAATGGTTGAATATGAGCTTGCAAGAGACAAAGAAGGTTATTCACTTGCATTTGAAGCAAGAAAGAGCATTATTACAAAGAAGTATTTCTTCCTGATAGTGTTGGTAATAGTATTGCTTGTAGTCGGCGTTGTGATAGGTTACAGAAAATTAAAGAAATATGTTAACAAATTACACGTCAAGATTACAACTTGGGGAGGAGACGAAGAATGAATCCGATACAAATATCATTGATGACAATTTTTCATCCGATGGACGGATTTTGTCTCATAAAATCAAACCGTGAGAATTTCTCATATTGGCCGGCTGTTATATTGTCTGTACTGTTTGTGGCAGTAAGAATATTGTCTATGTATCTTATGCATTATTCTGTTACAAACATTGATCCTTCTCAGATTGATATACCGATAGAAATTGCAATGCTTGTTGCCCCCTATGCTTCATGGATATTGGTTCATTATTCAATAACCACTATTTCGAGCGGCGAATGTAAAATGAGAGAAGTTTATACAGGACTTGTTTATGCGTTTGTTCCCTATATAGTGTTGATGTTGCCTATATCATTGCTCTCGCATCTCTTTTCGCAGTCAAGTGCGGGCACAATAACATTACTTCAGAATCTTGTTTGGGCATACTGTATTTTTCAGGTATTTATAAGCATAAAAGCAATGAACGATTTTTCTTTCAAGAAAACAATAGGAATTATAATATTGACTTTCGTTGGCATCGTTCTTTGTTGGGTATTGATACTTCTTCTTTACGGTTTGACAGCGCAGTTGGTAACTACTGCTTATCAGCTCATAAGAGAGTTTATTAATATCTATATCGGTTAAAGGAGATAATGATGAAAAGGATTATTAGTATTTTGTTGTGTACAGTTCTTGCGGTATCATTGTTTTCCGGCATGAATTGCAACATAGACACAGCGAACGCAGCAACAAACGATGAAGCGGCGTATCCGGAAGCACCGTTATTCCTTGAAGAAGTAGATTCCGATTATTGGGGATTTGAGTTGGTTTCCGAAAGTGAAAATCTTGCGCTGTATGTTATTGATGCAAGCGTAAACATTGCGGTTCTTAATAAGAAGAGCGGAATGATATGGTCATCGCTTGTGAAAGAATCTTTGATTGACGAAGAAGGCGAAAATAAATCACTTGGCAGATTTTACTCACTGTTTTCGGTGGGTGACATAAATGCTTCCACCAGCGGCGTAACGCTTGCCGAAACATTCTCAAATTATATATTGACAACAGATGAAACTGTTGCCCGTTCCGAAGACAGTTATATGCAGATAGACTATGCTTCTGTTTTGAACGGAATAAGAGTGACTGCATTCATGGCAGACTCCAAATATGAGCTTGTTATGGATATTTCGCTTGACAAGGAAAAGGAAACACTTGTTGTTTCGGTAGATACTTCTCATTGTGATTATTACAGTATCAGTAAAAAATGGGTAACTATCAATGTGCTTCCTTATTTCGGCGCGGCAGGCGATCACGAAAACGGATATGTATTTTATCCTGACGGTTCCGGAACGATAGCAGAATTTACTCCTCACCATTCAAGCGTTGAGGTTTCAAGAACATTGCCGTTTTATTCTCAGGAGGTAGCTTCCACGCTTCGCTTGTTTGAAAACGAAATGAACGGTATTATGCCTGTAATGTATCCTGTATTCGGCATGAAGAGGGGCGATGACGCATTCTGTGCTATTGTTACGGACGGTGCTTGTTCTTCGGGTATGAAATTCAGCCCAAGCGGCAGCCTTACAAAATTTTACAGAGTTCATCCTGTATTCTACCTTATGCCTTCAATGACTAAATTCAGTGATCTTGAAACAGAGTCATATAACAGAAGAGGTAATATATACGAGGAGTATTACAGAGTAGAATATCATTTTCTTGACGGAGATGATGCAGATTATTCCGGAATGGCAGTAACATACAGAAACTATTTGCTGGATAAAGGACTTCTCAATGACTCAATCAAAGACGGCGATAAAATGCCTCTTGCTCTTGATTTGTATATGAATACATATGAAGATACGATATTCGGTCAGAAGTCTGTTGTTGCAACCAATTTTTCACAGGCATCGGAGATACTTACAGAATTAAGCAAAAAAGGAATAGAGGACATTATAGTCAACGTTTCGTCATGGCAAAAATACGGTGATGAAGTCGGAACGGTAAATTCGGCAGCTTCAGCAATAGGCGGAAACGGCGGATTCAAATCATTCGTTAAGACTGCAAAGGACTTGGGCTATGATGTTTTTGCTCGGGTAAATATGGTAGAAGCGTGGACTAATACAACGAAGTTCAAGGCTTCGAGAGACGCTGCTCAGGACCTTGAGGGGTTGTCAATTCTCGACAATACATATCTTATAGCACCTCCTGCTATAAAGCAAAGATATGAAGACTTGTATGTTGATTACTTCAAGGATATAGGCGTTTCGGGTCTTAATTTCAAAATGCTCGGCTACTATCTGTATTATTACAATTACGGCGGTACACATTATAACAGATTTGTAACTGAAGAAATTTTCACAAATCTTATTAACGAGGCCAAAAAGGATTTAGGTAAAACATCAGTGTGGTACGGAAACCAATATTCATTGGCAAGTGCCGATTGGATATATGATTTGCCATCGACAGATACGGGATATGCAAATACAACAAGAGCAGTTCCTTTTGCTCAGATAGTGCTGCACGGATATATACCGTATTCCGCAATAGCAGGCAATATGTTCTATGACGATGCGGCGCAGACGCTTAAATGGATAGAGTATGGATATGTGCCTTACTATAAGATTACATATGAATCTACAAGCAAACTTATAGACACAGAAATGTCCGAATTGTTCTCGGCAAAGTTCTCCGATTGGGCAGACAACATTGAAGCAAAATATAAAATGATGACTGAAAGCGTCGGATATCTTTACAATGTGCCGATTAAGAAACATTCGATGATTACCGATAATGTGTATGTTACAATTTATGAAGACGGCTCAAAGGTTTATGTAAATTACAGTGCAAGAGATTATAAAACATCAGACGGCGTTGTAAGTGCAAAGAGCCATCTTGTAGTGAAAGGATAAGGTGCTGATTTATGGAAGACAACAACAATTCAATAAAGAACAATGTTGAAACCGAAGTAGTTACCGAGACAGTTGAAATTGATGAGACTGTGGATGTAATACAAGGCGAGACTGCCGCATTGGCACCGAAAAGAAAAAGAAAAAAGAAACTTAAGTATCAGGACAGATATGCGATAGCGGGATTCATTTTTGCATTACCTTTCATTATCGGCTTTGCGATATTCAAGCTTGCCCCGTTGGTTGTATCTCTCCAGTTGAGTTTCTCTCAATGGTCATCCGGTGCGGTGCAAAAGAGTATGCAATGGGTTGGTTGGTATAATTATATCAAGTTGTTTACAGCGTCTGATGGCAGACTTGTGAATGCTTGTGTGGAATATGCAACATCAACGCTTGTGCAGCTGCCTGTAATAAATATATCGGCGTTCTTTTTTGCAATATTGCTTAACAGAAAAATGCCCGGACAGTCAACATTCAGAGCCATATTTTTCATTCCGGTTCTTATCGGTACGGGTTATGCCTATGATACGCTTCAGGCGTATATGTCGGAAGGACTCAATATTGCAATACCGGGAGGCTTGCTGTATTACATAGGCGGTTCCGAAATGGTTGATTATATAACAAAATTCTTCAATGTGTTTGTTACGACATTGTGGAAAACAGGCGTTCAGGTTTTGTTGTATTTGACAGGCTTGCAGGGAATATCAAAAACATTGTATGAATCTGCGTATTGCGATGGCGCAACAGAGTGGGAGCAGTTCTGGAAGATCACGTTGCCTATGATGACTCCGACTATACTTCTGTGTCTTGTATATACTATTATAATACGATTCAATGACACGGATAACCCGTTCTCATCGTATTATATGTTGACGCAATCAACGATTGATTCGGCTGAAGCGAACGCGCCTGCTACGGGTGCAGAGCTTGCGGCGGTATCATGGGTATATGCTTTGATTTCTATTGTTTTTATAGCTATAATCTTCTTTATAATGAATCCTATTATAAAGAAGAACAGCGGCAGAGATTAACGCGAATAATTTATTGGGAGGAAATGATATGTCAGAAATAGATATGAATCAGCCCGCTGCTGATATTAAAAGCGAAAATAAATTATTGTCGCGCCGTCAGAGACTCTTTGCTCTTATGAAAACAAAGAAATTCTGGAAGGAAGCCATAGGTAAAGTATTTGTATATACACTGCTTATAGACTTTGCTTTGGTATTTATTTTGCCTTTGCTGTACATGGTGGTAACGGGTATAGAAAATCCGGTAGACTTTGCAGACGAAAACGTAATATGGATTCCTAAGCGTGCGTTGTATGTTACAAATATGGAGTGGAGTTTTCAGGTTCTTGATTACTGGAATACACTCTGGTATACAGTTAAGATTGTAGGTATTTGTACATTGGGTCACATATTCTCGGGTGTGTTGGTAGGCTATGCTGTCGGCAGACTTAAATTTCTGGGAAGAGGTTTGGTATTTGCGTTTGTGCTTATAACTCTTATAGTACCGGCTCAGGCTCTTACAAACATGATGTTCCAGATATATGTAGATTTGATGCCTAATATGCCTAATATTTACAGAATAATAATTCCTTGCTTTGTAGGCGGCGGCTTGAACGGCGGTATATTCATATTTATATTCCGTCAGGTTTATGCGGGATTGCCTAAGGAGCTTGAGGAAGCGGCTATGATAGACGGTTGCGGAATATTCCAGACTTTCAGAAGAATCATGTTGCCGCTTACATCATCGGCAGTACTTGTTTGTGTAATATTGTCTGTTGTTTGGCATTGGAATGATTTGTTTGAACCTACGACGTTTATTATATCAATAACTAAGAATGACACAGTTCTTATGTCGCTGAGACTTTATCACACATTCCTGAATCCGTCTCCTATATTTGATGTTACGGAAATAGCGAGCGGTCTGAGCAACAGAGACGTGCAGTTGCAGATGTTCTGTACGATGATAAGCTTGTTGCCTATATTGATAATGTATATGTTTGTACAGAAATACTTTATGGCAAGCGTTGCGAATACAGGTATTAAAGGCTGAAAAGACAGAGTACTTAATAAGAGAGGTTTTTCGGAATCTCTCTTATTTTTTTATTAAAAATCGCAAATTTGTATATTGAAAAGAATAAAATTATAAAGCCCGACCGTGCATATAGAGCAGAATTGACAAATTTTTATTGCCGTGTTATAATAACAGAAACAGTGATTTTATTTGATTCTGTTATGAAAGAATTGATTAATATATAATTATAGGAGGATGCTATGTCAGAGACAAGCAAAATTTATAAGGTTGTTGCTAACAATAAAAAGGCTTATCATGATTATTTTATAGACGATAAATTTGAAGCCGGCATTTCGCTTGTCGGTACAGAAGTTAAATCTGTAAAAATGGGTAGCATAAACCTTAAGGATTCATATGCAGATATAAAAAACGGTTCGATATTTCTTGTTGGAGCTCATATAAGCCCTTATGAAAAGGGCGGCATATTCAACAGAGATCCTATGCGCAGCAGAAGACTTTTATTGCACAAAAAGGAAATACTTAAACTTAAGTCTTACGTACAGAAAGACGGTATGACGCTTGTACCGTTGTCGGCATATATAACGGATAACGGTTTTGTAAAAATAGAACTTGGTGTTGCACGAGGCAAAAAACTTTATGATAAGAGAGAGGTTATGGCAAAAAAAGACGCCATGCGCCGCGCGGAAAGATATGCGTCGGGCAGAGAATAGTAGAAAAACTCAAAACAAAAACATACGGATAACAACCGGGGAGCAATTAAATTTGCTGCCCGGTTTTATTTTTGTGAGATGCTTGCAATAAATGTAGACGGCGTGAGTTTGAATATTTGTTTTTTTGTAATGTTATAAAATTGCTTGCCCAAAGCATGAAATTTG
>CAJLXE010000019.1 GCA_905210525.1 uncultured Clostridia bacterium
TGAGGAAAAGTATAGCCGGAGTTTCCGTATTTTTCATTGCGTCTGCAGTAACTTCAAGATTTTCCTTATTAAGGGCATTTTTGAACAATTCAACAGCCTTATCTGCAAGCTGCTCATCCGTAACGCCATCGGTTTTGAGCGTTGAAGCGATATCGCTGTCTATTCTTATGAAATTAAGCTTGTCATTCTTGTATTCAAGGAAATTTATAAAGTTACGGTCTATCAGCGTGTCAAGATATACCGCCTCTTCTCCGCTTTCTTTATACATAGCTATGAGCTGTGCCTGCTGTTCTTTGTCAGTAACATAGAATATTTTGCTTTTTTCCGCATTTTCATCGGTAAGCTGTGCAATGGTTTTATATTCATCGTTTATTGTTTTGAATATGATGTAATCCTGCATCATTTCATAGAATTTATCATCCTTAAGACAGCCGTACTTAATGAAGAGATTTATATCGTTCCAATATTTGTTGTATTCGTCACGGTTATTGTTGAACAGAGATTTAAGCTTTTCGGCAATCTTTTTGGTTATGTGCTTTGATATTTTTGCCACATAGCCGTCGTTCTGCAGGAAGCTCCTCGAAACGTTAAGCGGAAGATCCTGGCAATCAAGGCAGCCCTTAAGGAGCATAAGAAATTCCGGAATAACTTCCTTTACATTGTCCGCAATAAATACCTGATTGCTGTAAAGCTTTACCTTGCCTTCAAACGGCTGGAACTGATCCGGAACCTGCGGAAAATAAAGTATTCCCTTGAGCCTGAACGGATAATCCACATTAAGATGAATCCAGAACAGCGGCTCGTTATAGTCATTGAATACTCTCTTGTAAAACTCTTTATATTCCTCTGCCGTACACTCGGACGGAGCTTTAAGCCACAGCGGATGCGTATCGTTTACCGGTTTTTCGCTCTCCTTTTTACATTCACACTTATGATCTTCATCATGCTCGTGACCGCATTCACATTTGTGCTCCTCGTCATGCTCGTGACCGCATTCACATTCGTGCTTTTCGTTTGCGTCGATAACGTATATTTCGTAAGGAAGGAAATAGCAGTATTTTCTCACTATTTCACGAACCTTGAACACATTGAGAAATTCTTCGCTGTCGTCTGCAATGTGAAGCGTTATTGTCGTACCTCTGTCCGTCTTATCCGAAGCGGATATTTCATAATCCATACCCGTTTCCGACGTCCATTTTACAGCCTCGGCACCGTCCATAAATGACAATGTGTTTATTTCAACCTTATCCGACACCATAAATACCGAATAAAATCCCAAGCCAAAATGACCTATTATGTCGTCGGACGCATTTTTCCCGACATATTCTTTATATTTCTCTGCAAATTCCTTTGCACCGGAAAATGCAACCTGATTTATATATTTTTTAACTTCCGCTTCCGTCATACCGATACCGTTGTCGCTGAACGTTATCGTCTTTGCCTCAGCGTCTACCGTTACGTCAACTCTCCACTTGTTATCCTCCGGCAGCTTATACTGTCCGCCGTTTGATATGTTTATGAGCTTTGTAATTGCGTCAATACCGTTGGATATAATTTCTCTTATAAAAATATCCTTATCGGCATAGAGCCATTTTTTTATCACAGGAAACATATTTACCTGATCAATCTGAATACTTCCCTTTTCGTTTTCCATAGTAATTATGTCCTTTCTTCGGAAATTTGTATCTGCATATTTTGCAGAATTTATCTTCTTTCAATTATATGAACAAGGTTTCCCTCAGGGTCCTTGAAAAACAGGTTGGAAAACTTTTCTTTTACAGACGGTTCTCCGACAAAATTTACATTCTTACCTTTGAGTCTTTCATATTCTCCGTCAAAATCCTCCACCAAAAATGCAATATGTCTCAATCCCGATGTAAGATTATCATAGTTTCTGTCGCCATCGGAGTTTGCCGGATAAATTTCTATTTGCACCCCGTTGGGAGCCGCTATAAAATATCCGCCTCTGCCGTTATCCGAAACAACAGTCATATTGAAAATGTCCATATACCAGTTTTTCAATGCGGTCGAATCCTTAGCCGCAATGCCTATGTGTTCTATACCTTTAATCATAGTTTTTCTCCGTTTCCCGCACCCGATATTTATAACGCGGTGCGACGTATTATATTGTTATGCTCCCGTACCCGTATTTTGTACAGATACAGCAGGAGCATACCTTGCGTTTTACTTTGCAAGAGGCTTGTTCTTTATAAGTGTGTTTTTTCGCGGATAAGCGGACGGAGTCGGTCTTGTTTTTCTGACAATAACAAAATTCCTTTCCGCATCAAGATAAGGCACGTATGCCTGTCTTATAGCTTCCGTTGTACCGCCCAACGTATTTATAGCAAAATCAGCTTCGTTTACCTCGTCAAATACCAGCGGTCCCTTATATGCAAGCAATATTCCGCCGCACTTTATAAACGGCATACAGTATTCGGAAAGTTTATTGAGCGATGCAACCGCACGCGACACGCACGCATCATATTTTTCACGCATTTTACCGTGAGCAAGCTCTTCCGCACGTCCGCATACAGCCGTAATATTGCCTATTCCGAGCACAGCCGCCGTGTTATTTATGAAATTTATCTTCTTTTCGGTTGCATCCGTAAGTGTAAATTTTACTTCCGGACAGCATACCGCAAGCGGCAGTCCAGGGAATCCCGCTCCCGTGCCTATATCAAGAACCGTTTTCAGTCCTTGTATGTAACCAACTCCGCTTACAGAATCAAGTATATGTTTTATCACAATATCTTCCGCGTTGACATTCCCCAGAAGATTGAACTTTGCATTTGTTTCAATCAATATATCTGTGTACCGCGAAAGCTTTTCAGCCGCAAAATCGGTATTTCCGACGTTAAGCCCGGATAATCCTCTTTGCAGCAATTCAAAATCTTCGGACCGCATAATTACTCCTTAACAGAATGTTGTTTCATATATATGAGCAATACCGATATATCCGACGGCGATACACCCGATATTCTCATTGCCTGTCCCATTGTGAGCGGATTTATTTTTGCAAGCTTCTGACGCGCTTCAAGTCTCAGGCCCGACACGTTCTGATAATCAATATCTTCCGGAATACGGATATCCTCCATCAAAGTCATTCTGTCTGCCTGCTTATTCTGTTTATCTATATATCCCGAATATTTTATATCGATTTCAACCGTCTGAGCCGCCTGTCTTGAAAGCTTATGCTCCGGAGGAAACAGTTTTTCAATATCAGCATAGCAAAGCTCCGGACGTTTAAGCAGTTCCGCAAGCGTAAGAGTTTTTTTAGCCGCTGTTGTGCCAATCTGTTCGATAGCACTGTTGAATTCGTTTGTAGGATTTACCGATGTACTTTCAAGACGCGCCTTCTCATTTTCTATCTGCTCTTTTTTGAACATAAATGCGTCATAACGCGCGTCGCTTACAAGCCCTACGTCTCTTCCGTACTGAGTAAGGCGCTCATCAGCGTTGTCCTGTCTCAGAAGCAATCTGTATTCGGCTCTTGACGTCATCATTCTGTACGGCTCGTTTGTACCTTTTGTAACAAGATCGTCTATAAGCACTCCGACATAACCGCAGTTTCTGCCGATTATGAGCGGCTCAGCATTTTTGACGTACTGAGCGGCGTTTATTCCGGCTATTATTCCCTGTGCCGCCGCTTCCTCGTAACCGGAGCTGCCGTTTATCTGTCCGCAGGTAAAAAAGCCTTCAAGTCTTTTTGTTTCAAGAGAAAGCTTAAGTTCTGTCGGATTCAGGCAGTCGTATTCTATTGCATAAGCGTAACGCATTATCTTTATATTTTCAAAGCCTTTTATGCTGTGATAGAACTGACGCTGTACGTCAACCGGCAAAGAAGACGATATTCCCTGAACGTACATTTCATCGGTATAACGTCCCTCGGGCTCAAGAAAAAACTGATGCGCTTTTCTGTCTGCAAAACGCATAACCTTATCTTCTATGGACGGGCAATAACGCGGACCTATTCCCTTTATCATTCCGCTGTAAAGAGGCGAACGGTGAATATTGTCCCTTATTATCTGATGCGTTGTTTCGTTTGTATAACCCATCCAACAGCAGTCCTGCTTGATATCTATACTGTCGTTTGAAAATGAAAACGGAACTATTTCTTCATCGCCGTACTGCGGTTCAAGCTTGGAAAAATCAACCGAACGTTTATTTATTCTTGCCGGAGTTCCAGTTTTGAAACGTCTCAATTCAAAGCCAAGATCGTTCAGCGACTTTGATATTCCAGTTGCTCTCGGAAAGCCGTTCGGACCTGTTTCGGCTCTGTATTCGCCTATGATTATCTGTGACTTCATGTACACGCCTGTCGCAAGAACTACCGCTTTTGCACCGTATTCCTCGCCCATTGCGGTTCTTATTCCGCACACCTTACAATTTTTCTCAAGAATATCAGTAACTTCCGCCTGTATAATATCAAGCCCGTCCGTGTTTTCAAGAACCCGCTTCATTTCGTTATGATAGCGTTGTTTATCCGCCTGCACTCTGAGAGAATGTACCGCCGGGCCCTTTGATTTATTGAGCATTCTGCTCTGAATAAACGCCTTATCCGCATTTACAGCCATTTCTCCGCCCAAAGCGTCCACTTCGCGCACAAGATGTCCCTTGGAAGTTCCTCCTATTGAGGGATTACACGCAAGAAACGCTATTGAATCAAGATTTATGGCAAAAATCGCCGTTTTAAATCCCTGTCTTGCCGAAGCGAGAGCCGCTTCGCAGCCCGCGTGCCCCGCACCTATAACAACTATATCATAATCATCCACTTTAATTGCCGACATATAAATTTCTCCGTTATGATTCCGGTTTATTTACCCAAGCAAAATGACATAAATATCCTGTCGGTTATTTCGTCGCTTATGGTCTCTCCGACCAGCTCAAGTATATCCTGATACGCTTCTCTTATATTTATTCCCGCTATGTCAAGCGGTTCGCCGTTTTCCATGTCGCTTATAGCATCATCCAAAGCCGTTTTGCACTGCCTGAGGCAGTATATCTGACGTGTATTTGTAATGCAGTTCGTTTCTCCGGTGACATCGCCGAGCGCCGCATCATAAATCATCTGCTTAAGATGCTCTATACCCGTACCTGTCTGTGCAGATATCACAACGCATTGAGGTTCATACCGTTTTATTTCTTCAATAAAATCCTCATTTACATCCAGATCCGATTTATTTACCGCAACAATACGCTTTCTGTCCTCCGTCATATTGAGGAGTGTTTTGTTATCGTCGCTCAACTCACCGCACGTACCGTCAATCAGCACGAGAGCTATATCGCTTTTTTCGATTATACTTTTTGTTCTCTCTATGCCTATCGATTCTACTTTATCATGTGTATCGCGCAGTCCCGCCGTATCAAAAAGGCGCACCAAAACGCCGTTTACCGTAACGGCTTCCTCGATAATATCTCTTGTTGTGCCGGGTATTTCGGTAACAATGGCGCGGTCACTGCCTGTCATACAGTTCAGAAGCGATGATTTTCCCGCATTGGGCAAACCGCATATTGCAACCTTTATTCCGTCTTTTATGATTCTGCCCTCCGACACTGTGGAAAGCATTGAATCAACTTTACTTTGGGCTTTCCTCAATTCGGATATAAGCATACTTCTGTCCACCACTTCTATATCCGCTTCGGGAAAATCTATATCCGCGTCTATATTTGCCATTACAAACACGAATATTTCCTTAAGTTCATTTATTTTGGCGGACAACTCGCCCGAAAGCTGTTCAAACGCATTCTTTGAAGCGGCGCTTCCGGATGCATTCAGCAGATCCATCACTGCCTCCGCCTGAACAAGATCCATTTTGCCGTTAAGAAACGCTCTTTTTGTAAACTCGCCCGGCTGTGCAGGAACAGCTCCGTTTCTAATGAGCAATTCCAGAATTTTTTTTGACAGAACCGCGGAGCCGTGACACTGTATTTCCACAACATTTTCGCCCGTATAAGATACAGGCTGATAGAAAGATACGGCGTATACCTCATCCAAGGCTACACCGTTATCTATCACACGTCCGAAATACATTCTTGCGTGTTCAAAAGTATCAACATTCTTTGCCGGTTTAAATATGCGCTTCAATATTTCAACGGATTCATCGCCGCTCATTCTTATAACGTGAATACCGGCAGCTTGCGGCGCCGTTGAAAGCGCTGTTATTGTAGTGTTCATTATTTGAGTACTACTATGACCTTTCTGTAAGGTTCTTCGCCCTCGCTTACTGTTTTTACGTACGGATCATCCTGCAATGCCGAATGAATAATACGTCTTTCATACGAATTCATAGGCTCAAGGATCACTTTGCGGCGCGTCTTTTTAACCTTGTGCGCAACAGATATTGCAAGTCTCTGCAATGACTGCTCTCTTTTTGCAAGATATCCCTCCGAATCCACAACTACCTTTATCTTTTCTTCGGTATATCTTCCTATATACAGACTGAGCAGATAACGAATGGAATCAAGAGTTTCGCCTCTTTTGCCTATAAGCACTCCGATTTTGTTTCCCACAAGCTCCGCATGAAGAACTCCTTCCGCAAGAGTTACGTCCGCAATCGCTTCAACCTCCATCAAAGCAAACATATCCTCAAGATATTTCTTTGCCAGTTCAACAATGTCAAGCTTTACGGTAGCTCTTATCTTCGCTTCTTTTTTCTGAATAAGTCCGAAAAGTGATTTTTCAGGCTGTTCAAGCACTTCTATGTCAAGCTTCTCCTTGCGCACTCCGAGCTGAGCCGCAGCGACAAGAACAGCTTCCTCAACAGTTTTGCCTGTCGTTTCCACCGATTTCAGCGTCATAAGTTGACAACCTCCTCATTTGATTTTTTATCTTTCGACTTTTTAATTAAGTTCATAATAAGGTTCTGAGATATTGAAATTATATTGGATACTGTCCAGTATATTGCAAACGCAGAGTTATACACCGCACAGAAATACAGCGACAGCAACGGCAGGAATTTGTTCATCATGTTCATTGATGCCATGGAATTGTCTGCATCCTTTTTTGCGGGCTGCTTCTTTTTGTTTATGTGCGTCATAAGGTAAGTCTGCACATACTGCGTTGCCGTTGAAAGTACCGGCAAAATAAACCAGCCGTTGCACATTGCCGAGCCAAACGACACGGAGGTTCCGAGCACCGACTTCATTGCGGAATCCGCAACCCATATATTTTTTATCCAGAGGAAGCTGTAACCCGAAGCAGCAGCAGCCGACTGAGCCTGTTCAAACGTAACCGCCTTAATAGCCGCTGACAGTGTATCAAAGCTTTCCTGACCGATTATTTCGGGGAACTTCTGAAGTGCGCTCGTCACGTTTCCGCTGTTATTGAACAGCGTCGGAAGAATCTCGGTAAACGACATCTTTATTTCGCTTGAGCCTGCTATTTTCGCGCTTATATCCGCGAGAAAATCCTTCATTGAGGCATTGTTCGCAATAAGAAGCTGTTCCATATACATATACATATGCTCCGCTGCAATTTTGCGCAGTGCGGCAAAGAGTATAATTATTACCGGAAACGTTATGAGCATCGGCAGACAACCGCCCAACGGGCTTACGTTGTTTTTTGCATAAAGCTCCTGCATTTTTTTGCTGCGTTTTTCGGGATCATCCTTATATTTTTCGCTTATTTTCTGTATTTCCGGATTGAGTTCCTGAATTCTTGCCGTTGATTTTCTGCTTTTTACATCAAGCGGCAACAAAAGACCTTTTACAATTATTGTAAATATTATTACCGCAACGCCGAAATTGCCTGTCCAATTATAAAAAACATCAATTATCGACGCAAGGAAACTAACTATGGAATTCCACATTATGCGTAATACTAGCGCAATATAATATGCGCGTCCTTTCGTTTGAATTAATTATTTAAGAGGATCATATCCGCCTTTACAAAACGGATTACATCTCAGTATTCTCCACAACGTCAAGCCGGTAGCCTTAAAAAAATTATATTTTTCATATGCCTGCAAGGCATACTCCGAGCACGTCGGCTCAAACCTGCAAGCCGAAGGCAGGCCCGGAGAAATATGTTTTTTATAAAATTTAATCAACGCTATCGCCGCTCTTCTCATTTTTTGACAACACTTCCGACTTACCGAGCAAATATCCCACATCTCTGCATAAATCTGCAAACGGAATTTCTTTGTCTGTATGCCGTGCGACAAACACTATGTCGAATCCTTTTATTATTTTGTCGTTATAAGTAAAAACCGCTTCTTTAAGTCTTCTGCGGCATCTGTTACGTTTTACCGCATTTCCGATTTTTTTGCTTACGGAAAATCCTATGCGCGTTGCTCCGCCGCGGTTTTTCCTTACCAGTATAACCGCGCTTCTGCCCTTTACCGATTTTCCGCTTCTGTACAGCCTTGTAAAATCGTTATTTCTCTTTAATTTACCGTAATTTCTCACTGTCTGTTCCGTTAAGAGCTTTAATTTTTGCCCCCAAAAAGGACAAACGGTCACATACAAATGAAACAAAAACGCAACATCTGTGTGTGACCCTACAAAACGCTCCCTGAGGCTTAAAAAGCTTCAAAAATAATAAACTTTCCCCATATATTATTCCGCGCCGAAACGCCGAGCATATCTTGGGTATATTTATTCTGCAAGCCTACACACCTATTAAGCAGTAAGCTTCTTTCTGCCTTTTTGTCTTCTTCTCTTAAGAACGAGTCTGCCGTTCTTCGTGCTCATGCGTTTTCTGAAACCGTGTTCCATGCTTCTCTGTCTTTTCTTTGGCTGGTATGTTCTTTTCATTATATGTTTCCTCCGTTGATGGTAATCATTTTACAAAAATATACCGTATTATTATAATGTATTATTTAAATATTGTCAATAGATATTTCATTATCTACACGCACAAAATATTATCTATTAACACTTTATTTACATTTCGTCAAACAATGCGTCAACAAACGTATTTGCGTCAAACGGTTGCAGGTCATCTATCCCTTCTCCGACGCCTATATACTTAACCGGAATCTTGAGTTCGTTGCATATTGTAAGCAATATACCGCCCTTTGCAGTTCCGTCAAGCTTTGTAAGAACCAATCCGGTAGCCGGTGCAGCCTCATTGAACAGCTTTGCCTGAACAAACGCATTTTGTCCGGACGTAGCGTCAATAACAATCCACGTTTCCTTTTTTGCTTCCGGATATTCGCGCTGTATTATTCTGCCTATCTTATCAAGCTCGTTCATAAGGTTTTTCTTATTATGAAGTCTTCCCGCAGTATCGCATAAAAGTACATCCGTACCTTTTGTTTTCGCCGACTGCAATGCGTCAAAAACCACCGCACACGGATCCGACCCCTCATCGTGTTTTATTACCTTTACTCCCGAACGCTCGCCCCAGACTGCAAGCTGTTCGATTGCCGCTGCTCTGAAAGTATCAGCAGCCGCTATCTGAACGCTCTTTTTATCGTGGATAAACTTGCTTGCAAGCTTACCTATTGTTGTCGTCTTACCTACGCCGTTTACTCCTATAACCGTTATAACCGCCGGATAAGTAAGCTGTTCTTTTGTTTCTCCCTGCAAAAGAATGTCAAGCATAGACTGCTTCAGCAGAGATATTATTTCATCCGGTTCTTTTATTTTTTCTTCCTTTACCTTCTCGCGCAATTCGTCCATAAGCTTAACCGTTGTATCAACGCCGACATCGGAGCTTATGAGTATTTCCTCTATTTCCTCAAAAAGGTCTTCGTCGATTTTCTTGAACGATTTGAGCAATCCCTTTATCGAATTGACTATTCCGCTGCGGGTTTTCATCAATCCTTTTTTAAGTTTATCAAATAATGACATAAAACAATGCCTCCCTTCCGGATACAGGTACTATACGGCAGCCTCAAGTTTCACCGATACAAGCGATGAAACGCCTTTTTCTTCCATAGAAACGCCGTACAGTGCGTTGCTTGCTTCCATTGTGCCCTTTCTGTGTGATATTATTATAAATTGTATCGTATTGTTGAAAGAGCTTATGAGGTTTGCAAGCGTATAAACATTCTTTTCATCAAGTGCGGTATCTATTTCGTCAAGTATGCAGAACGGTGCGGGTCTTCTTTTAAGCAGCGCAAACAGCAAAGCGATTGCAATAAGCGCCTTCTCGCCGCCCGACATGAGCGATATATTCTGAAGCTTTTTGCCCGGCGGCTGAGCAATAATGTCAATGCCTGCCTCAAGTATATCGTCCGAATTGCACAATTCAAGCCTTGCGGTTCCGCCGTTAAACAGCTTTCTGAACATTTCGGTAAAATATTCGTTTATTATTTTGAATTCTTCATCAAATCTGAGACGCATTTCCTTTGTTATTTCCGCTATAAGCTTTTCTATATCCTTGCTTGCGGCAATAAGATCGTCTCTCTCCGAACACAGTGTCTGCCATCTTGCCGACTGCGTTTCATACTGCTCGGGAGCCTCCGGATTTATCGGGCCCATTCGGGTTATTTCCGATTTCACGTCTCTTATTTTTCTGTTCAGATCTTCCAGATCGCCCTCTTCTTTTTCCGCCGCCATAGCGTCTCCGAGAGAAACCTCATAAACCTCCCACATTCTCGACTGAAGATTATCGCGCTCCATAATCACCTTTGCTTTTTCCATATCGTAATCATGAAGCTTTGAATTGATGTCAAGAAGCAGCGATTCGCTTGAACGTATTTCATCCTCATGCTGTTTTTTTATCTTTTCGAGAGATTTCAAATCTTCCTCGCACTTCTTAAGCACATCTATCTCTTCCTGCTCCGTCTTTTCGGCTTGCTTTATATTCTCGGCAAGCTCCTCGGACTGAACAGAACATTTTTTATATTCATCGGCAAGCATGGCGTTCGTTTCCGCAAGGGCTTCTGCGTTATGCAGTTTTTCTGTGCGTCTGTTACGGAGTTCCTCCAGATAAGCCGTACAAACCTGCAGCTTTCCCTCAAGCTCCATCTGTCTGAGACGTATATCCGTAAGCTTCTTTTCGCCCTCCGAAAGCACTTCCTTGCTTCCGTTTTCCTTTGCGGTCAAAGCTTCCACAGACGTATTTGCTTCTATTACAAGCCTGCTGTGCGATTCGGTGTCTTCCGAAAGACGTTTTATTTCTTCATCAATGTTTTTTATTTCCTCGGCCGCATCGGCATTATGCGCTTTTCTCTGCTCATTCGCCGTTTTTGCGCGTTCAAATTCGCCCTTGACGTATTCATAACTGTTCTTTGCCGCATTGTATTCTATGTCTGTATTATGAAGCAAAGCCTGCAATCTGTCAAGTTCCTGTTTTTTCTGCACTCTCTGTTGTTTCAAAGAGTTGATTTTATCCGCAAGCTTTTTCAGTTCCGCCACGTCTGACTTAAGAGAAGCTTCAAGTTCATCGGCTTCTCTCGAACGCGAAAATACGTTTGAAACGTTACTCTTTCCTCGCGAGCCTCCCGAAATAGAGCCGTACGGATTTATCACATCGCCCTGAAGCGTAACTATTTTGAACATATAACGGCTTGCGCGCGCTATGTCTATGGCGCAATCCATGTTTTCCGCTATTACCACTCTGCCGAGCAGATTTTCCACAACACATTTATATGCGCTGTCATACTTTATGATGTCTCCGGCAATTCCGCAAAAGCCCTTTCTTTTAAGCGTTCTGACGTCATTTTCGTTAATACGTCTGCCCTGAACGGAATTCAGCGGAAGAAACGTTGCATATCCCAATCTGTTGTTTCGCAGATATTCAATAATTCCTTTTGCACCCGCATCGGTCTTTGTAACGATATTCTGCACCGCGCCGCCGAGAGCCACCTCTATTGCGACCTCGTATTCCTTATCCACTCTTATTATGTCGGAAACTGTACCTATAATATCGCTTGCAAACGGTTTATCCGAATTTTTAAGGCGTATTACCGCCTTTGTGCTGTTATTGAACGCTTCCATGCTTTCTTTAAGCTCATTAAGCGTTGCAAGACGCGATTTTTTTGCTTCTGCCGTTTTGGCAAGAGTCTCGAATGACGACGCAGCAGTTGAATAGGACTCATTTACAGCCTCGTATTCACGTGATGCATTGATGTGCTCTTTTTTTACTTGCTCAAGACTCGAAAAAACGTTATCCGCTTTTTCTTTTGCAGCTTCACATATCTGCTCTGTCTCCTCAAGCTTTTTAATTCCCTCTTTTTCGTTCAACTGCGCATTTTCCATTTGACGAACAAGCATCTGCCGTTCGGCCGTAATCTGCGCAAGGCGCACTTTCGCATCATTTTCGCCGTTTACAAGCTCAATATGGCGCTTTCTGATTTCTTCAAGCTTTGCCGTTATATCCGAATGTTCTTTTTTTAGCTTTTCAACGTATGCGCTCTGCTTTTCAAGCTCCGCCGTGTTATTTTCTTTCTGTCCGTCAAGATCTGCTTTTTTATTTTCTTCGGAAGCAATTATATCAAGAAGAGCCTTTGCTTCGTCGTTGTATTTTTTTATATCCGCGCTGTTCTCCGCATTATCCTTATTTATCCGCGTCATGCGCTCAACGATGTTTTTGTATTCACCCTTAAGTCTTTCAGCGGTTCTTATGCTTTCCATGCGGTTTGAACGAAGCTTTTCACATTGTTCAAAAACAGTCTCATATCTTGCGTTGACATCCGAAAGCTTTTCCTCGGCCGCAGCCTTTGCCTTTTCGTTCTGGGCTATATCGTTTCCCAATATGTCTATTTGCTTCTGCAGTCGTTCCTCGGAGGCTTTATATCTGTCATTGAGAAGTACAAATCTCGTCGTTTCGCATTTTTTGAGTCTGCCTGCAACCGTCAGATATTTTTCAGCCTTTTCCGCGGCAATTTTGAGCGCCGGAAGATTGCCCTCTATTTCATATATAAGATCGTTTGCACGAGAAAGATTTTCCTGTGTAAGAAAAAGATGCTTCTCGGATTCCTCTTTCCTCGTTTTATATTTCATTATGCCGGCAGCTTCGTCAAATATGTATCTTCTGCCTTCCGGTGTGGAATTAAGTATTTCCGAAACCCTGCCCTGCCCGATTATAGAATATCCGTATTTACCTATACCCGAATCAAGAAAAAGCGATGTTATATCTTTAAGTCTGCACTCGGCGCCGTTAATGCAGTAGCGGCTCTCGCCCGATCTGTAAAGTCTTCTCGAAATCGATACCTCGTTGAAATTTATAGGCAACGTGCCGTCCGAATTGTCAAGAGTTATGGAAACTTCGGCAAATCCGTTTGGCTTTCTTTTATCCGAGCCCTTGAACACAACGTCGTCCATACGCGAACCGCGCAAATTCTTTATGCTCTGTTCGCCGAGCACCCACATAACCGAATCGACAATATTGCTTTTTCCGCTTCCGTTCGGTCCGACTATGCCGGTTATGCCTTTGTCAAATTCAATAACCGTTCTGTCCGAAAATGATTTAAACCCGTATATTTCAAGTTTTTTCAGCTGCATTACTGTTCTGTCCGCCTTTGCAATAATTTCTGCGCATTTTCTATGCCTTGTGCAGCCGCCTGCTGTTCGGCTTCTTTTTTGTTTTTGCCTGTACCCGTTCCGATAGTGCTGCCATTCAGTACAGCTTCCACCGTAAACACGGAATCATGCTGCGGGCCTTCTTTTTTCACAACATTATACACCACCGTACCTACGTGCATATGCTGTACCATTTCCTGCAAATCGGTCTTATTGTCGCGCAATATTTTTTTCGTAATTATATCTTTTATATTATTATCCAGAAGGCGCATAATAAAGCTTTTAGCCTCATCCATTCCGCCGTCTATATATACACCGGCTATTACAGCTTCAACCGCGTCTGCCATTATTGACGGATTCATGTTGCTGTCACGACATTCGCCTTTACCCACAAGAATATAACGCCACAAGCCGATTTTTCTTGCCGTTATAACAAGAGACTGTTCACATACGATTTTTGACCTCAGTTTTGAGAGCCGTCCCTCGTTCCAATCAGGATAAAGGTTATATAAATACTCGCTTATTACAAAATCAAGTACTGAATCTCCCAAGAACTCCATACATTCATTTATATTTCTGTAAGCGGTCACATAATCCGGATGATTCCGATATGAACTGTGGGTAAGAGCTCTGTCCAGATTTTCAATTTTCTTAAAAGAATAGCCTATGAAGCTTTCAACCTCATGAAGCTTTTGTTTTCTCTCGTTCGTTAAATATACGTTCTCCAAATCAATTATCCTGCCATACTATATTTCGCCCCGCAATGCGTTCGACAACGCGCATCAACACGGTAATGGGAGCCTCTTTTCTGTAAATAGGATCAACCAATATACCGCTTATACCTACTCTGAACGCTCCGCGTATATCGCTGAAAAGCTGATCTCCTATCATAACCGTCTGCTGTGCATTTGCCTGCATATATTCAAGTGTCTCGTTATAAGCTTTTTCCGACGGCTTCTTTTTGCTCGGTGCAAAGCTTTTTATTCCGAGCATCCGGGCTGCCTGTACAGTTCTTTCTTTGTTGTGATTATTGCTCAATATGCATATGTCAAAGCCTTTTTCCAAAGCCGTCCTGAGCCATGCCTTGACGGAATCTTTTATTATAAAAGTTTTCCAGCGTGCCACTGTATTATCAAGGTCTATTATTATAAAACGTTTGCCGTTTTCGTAAAGCCTGTCAATATCTATCTGCGACACATCCCGTGCAGTTTCATATAAATACTTCATATACAGCAGCTCCGTAAAAAAATTTCGTGCAACTATTAAATGCTCCGTATTAATCGTTGTGTTTTTGCCGCAAGCGGATTGCAAAGCAATACGCAAAGCTGTGTTTCAATATAATCTTCCTTGACAATA
>CAJLXE010000020.1 GCA_905210525.1 uncultured Clostridia bacterium
GCTTTCGGCTGAAGCGCGTGAAAAGGAAGCCGACATATGTCTTTACGGGCATACGCACGTACCCGATATTACGACGGGATACGGTATATGGTTTGTAAATCCGGGCAGCATATCAAGGCCGAGAGGCATTGCGGGCAAAACTTATGCCGTGATAGAAATAACAAAAGACGGAGAAATAATTCCGGATATAATAAGCTTGTAATTGTCTGAGAGCATTACAGATACGTTTTATAAAATTTCAAGGCGCATTTATGTCGCAATAACATCAGAAATAATGTTTTACTTTGCAAGCATCTGCATATAATGATATAAAGGCAGGTGTTTGATGTGAAGAAACTGCGCTTTTATGCGGGTAAGGTTTCCGAAAAGCTCGGAATAGCACCGGAAACGGTTTCGGGTGTACATAAAATCACAATGCTCGGCAATGACGGGCTTCTTATAGAAAATCATAAAGGGATAATCGAATATTCACCGAACAACATAAGAATAGGCATAGAATCGGGAATTTTGTGCATAGAGGGTACAGACCTGTTTCTTGACGTTATGGATCATGATATGGTTTCCATATCCGGCAGAATCCACAATATAATGAAACTGGACGGTGGCTCACGGTGATAAATCAATACATAAAAGGTATGCTGGAAATAAGCGTTACGGGAGTTAATCTTGAACGCTTTATAAATAAGTGCAATGCAAGCGGAATAACTCTGTACAGCGTAAGCCGCGAACGGTATGATCTTATGCGCTGCACCGTGAATCTTGGCGATTTCAAAAAAATTGCGGTAATAAACCGCGAATTGAGATGCAGAATAAGAGTGAAAAGACGTTACGGCGCAAAATTTCTTGTCAACAGAATTAAACGGCGTAAAGCGTTTGTGGTGGGGGCGGCAATATTTGTTATTTTTCTGGTTATACTTTCGTCTTCCATATGGAGAATAGATATTTCCGGTATAGATAAGGTTACGGCTACGCAAATACTTGACGTTGTAAATGACATGAATGCAGGTATAGGTATATTCAAGCCTAAATGCGATACCAAAGCTCTGGAAATGGCTATACGAAAGGAACTGCCCGATGTTGACTGGGTCATAGTTGACATAAACGGCGTGGTAATGAGAATACGCGTTGTTGAAACGGTAGAAGGCGTCAAAAGAGAGGACACAACGCCGTCGAGCATAGTGTCCGAGGTGGAAGGCGAAATAGTTTATATAAGCGCACTTAAGGGCGCTCAGGCGGTTAAGGTCAATGATAAGATTAAGGTCGGGCAGACGCTCATAAACGGAATTGTTGATAAAAGACGCGATGAGAACTATTATCTTATACAGAATGCAATGGGCACTGTAAAGGCAAGGGTTGTTTATAAAGGCGGCGCGAGCCTGAAGCTTGACGAGGTTGAAAGGAAAGTATATACCGGAAACACGGAAGAGGTATCGTATATAAGTATATTCGGATGGAAAATAGGTTCAAAAAAAGAATCTCCGTATGAGCATTACGATGAGGAAACGGTTTGCTACAAAGTGTTTTCCGAGAACAGGCTTTTTCCGATATATGCGGTAAAACGCATATATAAAGAATACATTGAGCTTACGGATGAACAGTTGGAAACCAAGGCGCGTGAAATTCTTGTAAAAAGAGCGCTGGCGGATGCGGGAAGACGTATTCCCATAGGCGCCGAAACGGAAACTCAGAATATAGATTACGGCTTTGACAGTGAAACAAATACGTATTATGCTTCCGCCGAGATTACGGCAGTGCATGAAATAGGCGTCAAAAGGACGCTAAGCCAAAGCGAAATAGATGAAATTATACGTTCAAAAGGAGAACAAAAGAATAATGAGTGAAGACTTGATGCTCTCGGACGCAGTTAAAAAAATAGAAGTAAATCCTAAAATAATAAAGGAGCTTTTCGGCGGACTTGACGAAAACGTAAACGCGATAGAGGAACTGACAGGTGCGCTTGTTCTTCAGAAGGAGGATTCGATACAGCTTACGGGAAGCAGTGAAAGCGTTGAATCTGCTTTTCATGTTGTGGAAAATCTTATTGAAATGATAGAAAAGGGCGAATTTGTAGACAGGGGCAGAGTGAGCTATGTTTATCATCTGCTTGAAGGAGACAATTCGCAGAATATGAACAAGATTCTTTCGGACGTAATATTTGTAAACTTCAAGGGACAGCCGATACGCTGTAAAACGGCGGGGCAGAAGCGTTATGTAGAGGCTATGAAGAAAAACGACGTTGTTTTCGGAATAGGTCCGGCAGGGACCGGAAAAACATACCTTGCAATGGCTATGGCTGTAAGCGCGTTCAAAAAGAAAGAAATAGAAAAGATAATACTTACGCGCCCCGCGGTTGAAGCGGGCGAAAAACTCGGATTTTTGCCGGGAGATCTCAAAATGAAGGTAGATCCTTATCTGAGACCTCTTTACGATGCGCTTAACGATCTTATGGGATACGAAACCTATACAAAGCTTATAGAACGCGAGGCCATAGAAATAGCGCCGCTTGCATATATGAGAGGAAGAACGCTTAACAATGCATATATAATTCTTGACGAGGCGCAGAACACGACGCGCGAACAGATGAAAATGCTGCTTACAAGAACAGGCGTAAATTCAAAGGTGGTTGTAAACGGCGACACAACACAGCTTGATCTGCCTGAAGGCAAAAAATCGGGTTTGACCGACGCCGCGCACGTGCTCAAAGGAATAGACGGAATAGGATTTGTGTATCTTACGGCGGCGGACGTTGTGCGTCACGAACTTGTAATGAAAATAATAAAAGCTTATGAGAAAAATTCCGCAAAAAACAGAGAATAACGTTATTATACATGAACTGTAAAATGTTCCCGGGCTTCCCCCGGGAGTTTTTGTTCTTATAACGTCTGCAGATCGAAAAAAATCAGAAAAACGGATTGTATTATAATTTGTGCTATTGACAAAACACGAGAAATATGTATAATGAAAGTGTGCAGTATAATAAATGCATAAAATGTCGAGGAAATTTTAAGGAGGGAATGACATGACAACAAACAAACGAAGCCGGATCATCGGTTTGCTGATGGCACTGATGATGGTATTCGCGATGCTGCCGACGGCGGTGTTTGCCGAAACTGCATATAATTTGTATGTAAACGGTGAACAGATTACGGACGAAAGGCTTGAAATTGTATGCGGAAGCGGAAGTGCAACTTACGATCCCGCCGCATCAAATCTGACGCTCAATAATGCGACTATTACACAAAGTGAGGCTACAAACAAGTACGGCATCAGAATGCCGGAAAAGAAAAAGCTGACCGTAACACTGGAGGGTACGAACAGTATTGTTCTGCCTGACGGCGGCGGAATTATGACGAACGGAGATATTGAGATTACCGGTGAGGGTAAGCTTGTAATCGAAGTGAGCGGTGTAACTTATGACGGAATTTCAACGTTGGGCAACATACTTATCACGGGAAAGGCAAATGTAGAAATAAAAGCCGAAAAAGGCATTGGAATTGTAGGCAAAACGGTTGAAATCAACGGTGCAAAGGTTACTTCCGTTGCACTCTATGCAGGCATAGACGCGTGCGGATTAAAAATTGTAAATGAAAGTGATGTCGTGATAGAGGCGACTGAAGATCAACGAAATGCTGCATTTGTTCGCTTGGACGAAAATGATAACGGCGGAAATATTGAGCTCAGTATGTCTAAAGTCAGAGCTACAAGCTTTTATCCGGGCATTTATGCTTCGGGCGATATCATAATTAACGGAGGAGAAATTCACAGTGTTTCCACTGCTAACTCTGCAATATGGACATTAAACAATATGACTGTCAAGGGCGGTGCAAAATTGGTGCTTGACGGAAAATATCCTGCGGGTGGCAATGGTAATTTTATAGTTGAAGCGGCGGATATTGACGCCAAGAATACCAACGAGGATAATATTCCTGCCATTTTTGATATTCCTACAATTTCTGAAGGCTATAAGCTTACGTTTGCTAAAGCGATTGACTCCGAAAACGTTGAAATTGATCTGCTTTCCTCGGGAACACAGTATTTGAATCTTTATAAGAATGTTCATTTTATAACCGAGGATATAATTTCCAAGGTTGAACTTCCTTTCAAAAAGATTGTGAAGCAGGATGGCAACATGGCTCCCGGCAAACAGACGTTTGAATTTGAAATATTCGATATCGGTAACTATAACGAGGAAGAATATGAAGACGTAACTGTTACCGCACAGATAGAAACAAACGGTGCGGGCGATTATAACGGCAATATTATTATCGAGGGACCTTATAGTCAGGTAAACGAATTTATTTGCGAAGGCTTCTATATCCGTGAGAAAAATACGGGTGCAGCTGACTGGACTTATTCCGATGCGGTATATCATGCGATGACTTACAGAGAGGATGACACTCATTTGGCATTCGATATTTTCCCCGTTAAGCTCGTGGTAACAGACAACGGAGAATATTATCAACCGACGCAGGATATACCTGTTGATATCATGACGTTTGAGAATACATATACGTATAATGTAGATATGACGCCGTCTACCGTAAAGCTGCCTTTCACAAAGACTGTAAAGCAGGACGGAAATACAGCTCCGGGCAAACAGATATTTGAATTTGAAATATTTGATATCGGCAACCGCAATACTGAGGAATATGCAGATGTAACTGTTACCGCACAGATAGAAACAAACGGTGCGGGCGATTATAACGGTGAAATCATTATTGCAGGTCCCAAGTATCAGGTGGACGCATTTATTTGCGAGGGATTTTATATCCGCGAGAAAAACACGGGTGCAGCTAACTGGACTTATTCCGATGCGGTATATCATGTGATGACTTACAGGGAGGATGATACTCATTTGGCATTTGATATTTTCCCCGTTAAGCTCATGGTGACAGACAACGAAGTATATTATGAACCAACGCAGGATATGCCTGTTGAAGTTATGGTATTTGAGAATACATATAGCTTTAACAGTGAAAATCCTCCGGAAACAGGTGATACGGAAAATCTGATGTTGTGGTTTGCGCTCTTGTTTGTAAGCATTGCTGCTGTAACAGTAACAATCGTTTGCGGCAAAAAAATAAAAGAGTTCTGAGCGGGCGAGAAAGAGACATTCATAAATTGAATAAATAACATTGCGGGCGGTGATCGGGTTTTCGGCATCGCCCTTTTACTGTAACCGCAATGAATAAGTTGAAGCGTGTTGATTATTTACAATTCAGCGGAATTTGTATTTATTACAGCATATTATCGCTTGACAACAGTTAAATGCCGTTGTATAATTACTTAATATGAATTAAATGATATACATTGAATGATATAGTACGGAAGGAAGATAAATATGGCTCCGAAAAATAAATTTACGAGAAATGAGATTACGGCAGCGGCTGTTGAGGTTGTACGCAAAAAAGGTATAGAGGAACTGACGGCAAGAGCTATTGCCAATGAATTGGGTGTTTCAACACAGCCGATTTTTACGTGTTTCAGCACAATGGACGAGGCGAGAAAGGCGGTTCGCGGCGAAGCGGAGAATATATATTATAAATATACAACCGAGGGGTTGAACATGAGCATACCGTTTTACGGTTTTGGTATGCAATATATTCGTTTTGCAAAGGACGAGCCCGAGTTATACAGGCTGTTGTTTCTCACTGACGGGGATGACGCTAAAAGCGGAGTTATGGAAGAGATGCAACATTCAATGAAGCTTGCGGTTGAATCGGTGAAAAAGATATATGACATGAATCAACGTGAAGCGGAGAGGTATTTTCGGGATATGTGGCTTGCGGTGCATAGCATAGCGACTCTTTTTGTAACGGGAAACAGTCCGTATTCCGAGGATGAAATCGGTACTATTCTTACAGGTTTCAGTGTAGGGATATGCAAGGCTATAAAGGAAATAGACGGTTTTGTTGACGGAACGTTTGACCGTGACGAGGTTTTTAAAAAACTTATAGCAAAGCAATGAACTGAACTCGTTGATTTGTTGTGTGAATACAGATTGATTTTATTGGTTTTTCTGTGTACATGATTAAATGGTGCGCATTTAAGTGTTATGTTTCAATAAAATCTTCCTTGAAATTTGATAATGAGATTTTATTATAACGTTGTGAAAATAAACACAATTCCATTTTGCAAAACACCAAACCAAGATTGACTTCTGAGTTTTATCTGACCTGAAATCAAAACGCTCCCCGACAGCGTGATTTTGAAATTCTTGCCGTGAGGAGCGTTTGATTTAAGCTTTTGTTTTTTTTACGGGTCTTACGTATTTCCAGAATCTTTTGCAATCATGATAGAAATAGAAAATTCTTCCCGGCGTTGTATCAAGTTCGTATCCGCTTTCGGCGTAATTGAATTCTTTCATAGCTCTTTCGATTTTTGCTTCTACCGTTGAGTTTTCTTTTTCAAAATCAAATGCTCCGTGTTCAAACACAATGTATTCACCTGCGGCAACGTCCATTATCTGCATTTGAGACGGTATTTCTCCGCTGTAATCTGCCGGCAGACGAACTCCGTATGCTTCTGCAAGCGGAATATCCCAGCTGCATATTCTTCCCGCAGGGTCATTTATAAATGCCATAAGTTGTCCGCTTCCGCTGTCCTGTTCGTTTCCGCCGTCGTCGTCAAGCTTGCCCTTTATGCTGTCGAGCAGTCCGCATATTGTATCGCAGTCCTGCCCCGGAATAACGCTTTGCTTCTGCCAGAAATCAAAATAGCCTATGCTTTCATAATTTCTGATGTGTAAAAATTTGTGTGCCGGCATTGTTACAAAGTATACTTTTATATCACCTTCTGATTTTGCCATACCTGTTCCTCCGATTCCCAAAAGATAGCAGTCAAAAGGCCGTATAACTGTGCGGAGGGCAACGGGTACGGGATGATTTCGGTATTTTACGGGCGAAACGCCGTACGCTTTTTTGAAAGAACGTGTGAACGCTTCGTTGGATGAAAAACCGTAATCAAGTGCGATATCCAGAATCCCGGTTTGTGTGTCGCGTATATCTTTGAGAGCAAAGGCAAGTTTTCTGTGGTGCAGATAATTTTTGAGAGACATACCGGCAATTTCTTTGAATTTCCTCGACACATAAAATTCGGAATACCCGAGTTCTTTGGAAAGACGCTTCAAAGTCAACGCTTCGCTGTCGTGATTTTTAATACATTTATCTATACTCCCGACTATGTTCTGAATATTTTTATACCATTCGTACAATTAAAAATCTCCTTTCAACTGATTGACGATATAATTATACAATATACTGCGGTTGTATGCTTGATTTTACTTGCTGTTATTTGAGTTGTATGCATGGAAATTATTTTTGATTATCGTCGTTTTCCGCGTAAAGTGAGATATAACCGTATAAACTTTATTTACGGTCAACTTCCATCCTTTCAAATTCAATTGTAAATGCAAATTCCGGTATATCGGAATCATAATCCAACAGTTTTGTTTCCAAAATTGAAAAATCTTTGTTTACGGTTAACTTGTCAGACACCCAATATATTTTTTGGGATTCATCGGTTGCAATATGACCGACTAAAATTTTATAATTATAAAATCGGATTTTTGTTACTGAGTTGTCATAGAGAGCGCATGAGGCATCAATGGTGAGTTGGAGCATATTGCGGTCATTTTTGTTTTTTATTCCGTTATATCGATTGTAATCAATCGGAAATTCGTATGTTTCAGCCAGTGTAATACAGGCATCGTATAAACCGTCTTTCCAATATTGGTCAGACGTATTTGTCGGGTAAACAGAAAACTGTTTTTTCATTGGGACTCACTTCCTGCCTGTTTGATTTTTCTGTTTTTAGCATATAAAATACAAATAATAATCCAACCTATTACTGCTATTACGATGAAAGCTATATTGTAGGAATAAATCGGCTTTAACTTTATGGTTGTACAAATTTCGGCATATGAATATCCGCGTGTGCCTGGATTGTTGGTATACTTCCATAATCTTTTTTCACCGTATGTAATGGATGTTGCTCTTATGGTTGTTGTCAAAGTTTTTTGTGCCGTTTTTATTAATTCGTATGGCTGAAAAGTTACTGTATTGTCAGGGGAAGTTGATCCTCTGCTTGAATGTTTGATTTTTATTTTTATTTGGATGCTTTTATCGGAGGTTGTGTGTTCTGAGCGGTGCCGGAGCAGGGGAGAACGGTTTTGCCCGGAAAATACAAAAAAGCTGAAAACCTATTGTTTTCAGCCTTATTTGGTCTGGGTGACAGGAGTTGAACCTGCGACCTCTTGAACCCCATTCAAGCGCGCTACCAAACTGCGCTACACCCAGATAAATATGCTTTCTGCATTACTGTTGTCAAAAAGCATAGTAAGCAAAACAAGCCAACCGAAATCCGTTTTCCGAGAGCATAAACATTACGTTCATACTCTCGGAAAAATATATAACATAATAGCTTAGACGGAAGATTCTAATCGACTATCAGTTTTTTTCTGCTTCTCTTATTTCGTCAAGCATTTCCTGAGGGAAGAAGTCGCCGAGATTGATAGTCATATCTTCTTTGGTGTAAACCGATGAAGATTCCTGTCTGTCAGAGCTCTTAACAACTTTTTTCTTCTTCATGCCTGCGTCTGCTGCCGGCTTATCTGTTCTCGGCTTTCTTTCGCCGTTGAATGCCGGTTTTTCGGGCTTAGGCTCAAGCGCTTTCTTGCTTATGCTTATACGGCGCTTTTCCGGCTCGAAAACAACGATTTTAGCTTCAACTTCATCGCCTACCGCAAGTGCGTCCTCAACCTTCTCGACTCTCTTACGTGAAATCTGAGAAATATGAAGTATAGCGTCAACATGAGGCTCAAGAACAACGATTGCACCGAAATCGGTCAAACGTACAACTTTACCCTTTACGATGTCGCCCAAAGCATATCTTTCGGCAACCGTCTCCCACGGATGCGTGAGAAGCGTTCTGCGGTTAAGAGAAATCTTGTTATTCTCTTTGTCGATAGCAACGATTTTAGCTTCAACTTCATCGCCTACGTTTACAACGTCCGTAACGTTCTTAACGTTATCCCATGAAAGCTCGCTTATATGAATAAGACCGTCAAACAAACCAAGATCAACGAATGCACCGAAAGGTGTAACGTTTTTAACCTTGCCTTTGATTATATCGCCGACCTTATGTGTTTCCCAAAAAGCTTCTTCTTTCTTCTTGCGTTCTTCAATAGCAACTATTTTTCTGGAAGCCACAATTCTTTTAGCCTTGGGGTCAACATCTATGAATTTAACCTTCAACTCTTTGCCTACGAATGTTTCGGGATTCTTTACAAAGTGAACAGCCAGATGAGATGCGGGAACGAATACTCTGAAAGTACCGTATGTACCCAATGCTCCGCCTTTTACAGCTTCAGTGATTTTTATTGTAACAATATCACCGTTCTCTTTTATGTTGATAACCTCGTTCCATGCGGCTCTTTCCAAAATCGGTTTTCTCGACAATATAACATTGCCGTCTCCGTCGTTCACCTGAACAACCTCAACCTCAACCTCTTCGCCTACGGACACAACATCCTGAAGCTTTACGCCTTCCTCAAGCTTGTATTCGCTCTTCGGAATAATACCGTCTGCTTTGTAGCCAAGATTTACATAAACAGCGTCATCTGTAACAGAAATTACAACGCCCTTTACGTACTGACCGTTTCGCAGCTTTACCATTGACTTCTCAAAGTCTTCCATTGTTGCTTCTTCAGCAACGTTTTCAGCAACCTGCTCGCCGACAACAGTTTCTTCTGTCATTTCGGCAATCTTCTGCTCTTCCGTCATTCTTTCAATAACCTCCTTGATCACCCTGTCGGGTGTCGATGCTCCGGCAACGATTCCTACGTTTTTTATGCCGTCCGATATATTAATAACATCAGCTGCAGATTGTACAGCAAAAGTGTTATTACAATGTTTTTTGCAAAGCTCATACAGTCTTTTTGTATTGGAGCTTTTTTTGTCCCCTATAACTACCATCATATCCGACTTTGAAGCAAGCTCTTCGGCAGCTGCCTGCCTTTGTGCGGTAGCGGAACAAATCGTATTGAACACAAGCGCATCGGGCGCTTTTTCTTTTATTATATTAACCATATCCGCAAAATGAGCCGCATCTGCCGTTGTCTGTGCAACCACACAAATTCTGCCCGATATATGCTCAAACGGGATATTTTCAATTTCACCGGAATCGTATGCCACATATGTATCCGACAAAGCCCAGCCTTTTATGCCTGTTACTTCAGGGTGCTCGGCTTTACCTATTATAACCGTCGTATATCCCTTGCCGGAATATTCATTAACGAGACGGTGTATCTTTTTTACATACGGGCAAGTAGCGTCAACTATGCGCAAGCCTTTTTCTTCTGCCTGCCTGTAAACCTCTTCGCCTACGCCGTGAGATCTTATGACCAACACGCCGTTTTCTATATCCGATACTGAATCTATTGCCGCAACGCCCTTTGCCGCGAGTTCATCAACTACAAACGAGTTATGAATTATGGGCCCGAGCGTATAAACGCATCCGTTATTTTGTCCGGCTTCTTCCAGAACCATATCTACCGCTCTTTTTACGCCGAAGCAGAAGCCTGAATGTTTGCTTACAATTATATTCAAATGAACCTCATCAATACTTCATATGCAGCGTCCGAACAAAAACTATATAGATTGTACACCAAAACTTAAAAATTTGCAATCACTTTTTTAAAGATTTACGAACATTTTCATAAATTTTATTTGTGATCTCATTTTTTACGTCATCGTTGAAACGCTGTTTATATAATTCGGTAAAATCCAAAGGCTCGGAAAATATGACTTCACATCGTGAAAACAGCTTACGGTTACAGTTTATTGTCACCGTAACGACCTTTGTTTTCGCCATGTATGCTATAATTGCGGCTCCGTGCTGAAATTCGAGAAGATCGTTTTCTGTACGGTTTCTTGTGCCTTCGGGGAATATTCCTACGACTTCACCGTTCTTAAGCTTATTGACTCCCCACTTTACCGCTCCGAGATCGGAGGCTGTGTGAGAAACGGCTTTCACTCCGAGGACATCTCCCATGTACCACTTCAGAAAGCGGCCTTCTGTAAGAGCCTGTTTGGCAAAAAAGTATATGTATCTTTTTCTTAAAGCGACATAAATCAGCACGGGATCTTCTGCTTTTCTGTGGTTGGCACAGATCAGAACCCCGCCTTCTTTCGGAACGTTCTCGGCTCCGACTACACGGAAACGATATTTGATTCTGTAAAACACAGTAGCAAGTACTGCGGAAATGTTTCTTAACGCTTTATTAAACATTACAAATTTGCCTTTCCGGACTGTCGTATTATATTTTACCACATCTTTTCAATTATTGCAACAATTTTTTGATATTTTTTATGGTTTGTTTCAAAAAAATTTTCCCCATAAATTCTCAAAATAAATTCATGAATAATCCGTGCGGTACATTTTATTCACAATATGTTTACATAATTGAATACAATCATTGCAGCGAGAAAAACTGCCGTAAATATTGCACCGACATAGTCTATGCTGCTTACTCTGAGCGGATTCATTCTGGTTCTGCCCTCTCCGCCGTTGTAGCATCTTGCGGTCATTGCGAGAGCCAGTTCGTCGGCGCGTCTGAATGCGCTTACAAAGAGCGGAATAAGCAGAGGAATCATGCTTTTTGCCTTTTGGTAAAGATTTCCCGTGTCGAAGCTTGCTCCGCGCGCCATTTGCGCTTTCATTATTTTATCTGTTTCTTCCATGAGCGTAGGGATAAAGCGCAGTGCTATCGTCATCATCATGGCAAGCTCGTGAGCCGGAAACTTTATTTTTTTGAGGGGACTGAGCAGTGATTCTATTCCCACGGTAAGAGATATGGGCGATGTGGTCAGAGTGAGGAGTCCCGTAAAGAATATGAGCATTATTATTCTTGTGAGCATGAGGGCGGCTTTTATGAGACCGTCATCTGTCACCTTCAGAATCCAGAAACCGAACAGAACATTTCCCGTTCTTGTGAAAAATATGTTTATAACCAGCATGAAAAGCAATATAAACCAAAGCGGTTTTATGTTTTTCAGCAAAAGCTTTACAGGAACCCTGGCTGAAGCGATAACAACGCCTACAAATAATCCTGCAGTTATGTATCCTGCCAATGAATTTATCATAAACAGAACAATAATGAACACAAATGTGATAACGAGCTTGAACCGCGGATCCATTTTGTGAACAACGCTGTCGGCAGGAAAGTACTGACCGAAAGTCACATCCTTGAACATTTAGTTTTTTCCTCCCAACTCGTCAATAATAACACGCGTCATGCTGTCAACGTCGAATATGCCGTCGGGTATGTGAAATTTGCCCGAACGGTTCAATTCTGAGGCAAGCAATGAAAGCTGAGGCGGGTCAAGCTTCAGATTAGCGTTTTTCTCGGAAAAAACTTCCGACGGAGTTCCCGTAAATACGAGCTTTCCCTCGGACATGACGAATATTCTGTCTGCAAGGCGCGCAACATCGTCCATGCTGTGGGAAATAAGTATTATCGTTTTGCCTTTTTTGCGTACTTTGTTTATGGATTCAAACAAAAGCTCTCTGCCTTTGGGATCAAGTCCTGCGGTAGGTTCGTCAAAAATTATTATATCCGGATTCATAGCCAGCACGCCCGCTATTGCTACACGGCGCTTTTGTCCGCCGGAAAGCTCAAATGGCGAAAGCTCGGCAACTTCATCGTAATCAAGCCCCATATCGGTTATTGCGTCCCGGACAAGAACTTCGATCTCGTTTTCGGGTATACTGCGGTTTTTCGGTCCGAATGCAACATCTTTTGCCACCGTTTCTTCAAAAAGCTGATATTCAGGGTACTGAAACACAAGTCCGACTCTGCTTCTTATTTCTTTAAGATCCTTTTTTGACGCGCTTATTTCAAAGCCGTCAACGAGAACTCTTCCTGACGTCGGTATGAGCAAGCCGTTGAGCTGTTGTATGAGCGTTGATTTTCCCGAACCGGTATGACCTATTATCGCTATAAATTCTCCCTGTTCTATTTCAAAGCTTACGTTATCGACAGCCAATGTTTCAAACGGAGTCCCCTGCATATAAATGTATGATAAATTTTCTACTTTAATTGACATAATGCCTTTGCCACCTCATCTATTGTAAGCAAATTGCAGGGAATGTTTATGCCTGCCTTGCTCAGGCTGTACGCAAGCTGTGTTGCAATGGGAACGGTAAGTCCTATGGATGTTAAAAACTCCGTTTTGCCGAATATCTCTCTCGGCTTGCCTTTTGCAACGCATTTACCGTCGTTCATGACGTATATCATGTCTGCGTCTATGGATTCCTCCATATAATGGGTTATGTTTATAATGGTTATTCCGAATTCTTTGTTGAGTTTTTTTGCCGTTTCTATTATTCCCGCTCTGCCGGCAGGGTCAAGCATAGCGGTTACCTCGTCGAATATTATCACCTTAGGCTGCATTGCAAGAACGCCTGCAATGGAAATTCTTTGTTTTTGTCCTCCCGAAAGATGATATGGAGACGACTTTGCAAATTTTGACATACCTACGGTTTCAAGCGCATTTTTTACGCGCTCCCGTATTTCTTCCGACGGAACGCCTATATTTTCTAAGCCGAACGCAACGTCTTCCTCAACCACCGTGGCAACCATCTGGTTATCCGGATTCTGGAATACCATGCCGGCGGTCTTACGTACCTGCCATACTGTTTCTTCGTTGCGCGTATCTATGCCGTCAACTATAACCGTGCCGTCGCTCGGTACGAAAAGCGCGTTCAGATGTTTGGCAAGAGTCGATTTGCCGGATCCGTTGTGTCCTATGATTGCGACAAAACTGCCCCTTTCTATATCAAGGGAAATCCCGTCGAGCGCCGACTCCTGAAATTTTGAGTCCTCGTCATATCTGAATGTTACATTGTTTACTTCAATAATATTGTCCATAGTTTGCCTGTTTTGCAACCGCTTTCATTGTATTGCCGTGTTTTTTGGCGTGTTTCGTTAATTTATTAACAAAATATGCCTTGAAATTCGATAATCGGATTTTATTATAACATAAATCTACCTTAAAAAATAATAAAAGGATTTATGTTTCAATAAAATCTACCTTGAAATTCGATAGTTTAGATTTTATTATAACATAAATTTTACGAATATACAATAACCAAAATCGAGCGGAAATGTATTATATATATTAATGAATAACTTTTGCTGTATTGCAGATAATTAAACAAAAGG
>CAJLXE010000021.1 GCA_905210525.1 uncultured Clostridia bacterium
GTCCGTTTGCCGGCAAAGAAGGAAAGTTCGTAACCACCCGTCAGTTGCGCGAAAGGCTGTATAAAGAACTGCTGCGCGACGTTTCTCTGCGCGTAAACGATACGGACAGCGCGGATTCGTTCCGCGTGTGCGGCAGAGGCGAAATGCATTTGTCGATTCTGATTGAAACAATGCGCAGAGAAGGATATGAATTTCAGGTAAGCACACCTAAGGTTCTTTATAAGGACATTGACGGTGTAAAGTGTGAGCCTATTGAACGCCTTATTGCCGATGTTCCGGAGGATTCTGTAGGCGCCGTAATGATGAAAATCGGTTCACGCCGCGGCGAACTTGTACATATGAACCCGTTCAACAACAGAATGAGACTTGAATTTTTGGTTCCTTCAAGAGGCTTGTTTGGATATAAGAGCGAATTTTTGACGGATACACGCGGTGAGGGCGTTATGAATACCGTGTTCCATGATTATGAACCGTATAAGGGTGATATGGCGACAAGACAAACAGGTTCGCTGGTTGCGTTTGAAACAGGCGAGGCTGTAACATACGGTCTTTACAATGCTCAGGAGCGCGGAGAACTGTTCATAGGCGCAGGAACGCCGGTTTATGAAGGAATGATAGTCGGAGAGGCGTCTAAAACGGGTGACATTGCGGTTAACGTTTGCAAAAAGAAACACGTTTCAAATATGCGTTCTTCGGGAAGCGATGAGGCGCTCAGACTTGTTCCTTTCCGCATAATGTCGCTTGAAAAATCACTTGAGTTTATGAAAGATGATGAATTGCTCGAGGTTACGCCTAAAAATATAAGATTGAGAAAACGCATACTCAATACGGCGTTGAGACTTAAAGCGGACAGCAAAAAAGATTGATTGTTAATGTTTAATAAAATTACATTATCAATCCTTAAAGATGATTTTATTGAAACATAACTCCCGTTTATTGTTTTTTAGGAAGAGTTATGTTATGAAAGGCGCGGAATCGGATTTCTGCGCCTTGATTTTTTATATTTGAAAACAATGATTGCAAAATAGAGCATAACAAGGTCTTTATGTGCATTTTCGATACGTATGTACCTATATCGTTCAGTACTGCTTTTGACCTTTCGCACGGCATTGTGAAACGCTGACTGAGGTATCTCAATGAAGCTGAGAGTTCGCCGTCGGGACCGCCGTACTGGCTGAGAATATATTTTGCCATTCTGGGGTCTGTTTTTTTGATATTTATAGGAAATTGAAGCCTTTTTTCATAGAACCACATATTGTTCGCACCTCCTTTAATTTGCGTTCCACGGCCACGGATTATTTATCCATGTCCAATAATTTTCAGGTTCATAGTTTTCTGCCATGAGAGGTCCGTAAAATGCGGTAAATTGAGTCCTGAGTTCTCTTACCTGACGAACATATTCGCCGTATATTTTCAATACCTCCTGATTACAGGGATGTGTGTCGAGAAACAGCTTCAGATCTGCAATGACAAATTCCAATGCCGATATTTGTTCAAGGAGTTCTTCACGTTCTTTATTTGCGGTTGAGTTTCCCATATTTTTGCTCCTTTCCTATCTTACTATACGCGAATTCCATCCGCAGTACGGCATATTCAGTTGTGGGAATACAGTACCGTTTTCAAGAGCGCTTTGCGGATCACATAGTTCCACATTGTTCTGAAACTTGATATATGCGTAGGCGTATTGCGGATTTGTCGGCATTTCCGGAATTTGGGCGCAAACGTCGATGTTTATCATGTTTTCGCGCGGAATATTGTCGCTTGATTTGTTTATTTCAACGATTTTATCGTTTTCATTCATAATAAGGTTTGATCCTTTCTGAGTTATTGTCAGATACTATGATCATGACTTTTGTGCAGCAAAAACGTTGTTGCAAGACAACGAAAGCCACAAAACGTTGTACGGTACATATTATTCATAAATCAAAATTTTGTTTATGAATACGGATAAATAATTAATTTTCCGAACATAATACACATGAGCGAATATTACCGCTTATGTTGCGGAAAAATAAAAACACTGCCATATGTAAAAGACAAACATCATAAAAAACGAAACGGAGAATTATTATGAACAGCACAAAAAAAGAAATAATAAATGAAATAGACCGAAGAATAGATAAGCTTGCAAAACATGAAAACGACGTCATACCGCAGGATGCAAGCCAATATGAACAACTTGACAATGTTGTGGCAAATATTATATGTTCGGCTCTTCTGGGCGAGCTTGAGGGCTTGAAAAAATACGTTGAAGACGTCAGAGGATAAAATGCATATAAAAAAGAAGGAGCCTTATTTACAGCTCCTTCTTGATTTACATAAAGCGCTTTAGTTATTGCTCCACGGTTATAAAAATTCCGGATCCGTTGGCTATTGCAGCAGGGTAGTAGCCGGTTTTTGCGAGGGATAATTCGGTTGGGGCGCCGTTTGTATATATTGTAACATTTTTTGCGTTTAATGCAAACGATGACGGCGGAGCTATTGTTTTGATGTCGGTAAGCGCTGCAAGATTTACTGCCACAAAAGCATATTTGTTATCGGAGTCCTTTGATTTGAAACAGCCGAACAAAATCGGAGACTCAAATCCGGGTGCGGGAATGAATTCCGTTATAACGTTATCAAAATCTGTGTACGGATTTTGAATTTGTATAAATTCTTCATTTTCTTCGGTAGGATCTGTCGTATATACTCCGAGATTTTCATATTGCAGGTATGCTTCGGACATTTTCAGCAATTCTTCATTTATTTCCTTTATGTCATTGTAACGCGGACCTTTGCTGTAATCATCGTTTATAACATTGCCTCTTTTGTAAAGTGAATATTCTACGCCGTTTACGCCGAAGCAAAGCGCAATGTATGCATTCCATCTGAATACGTTCTGGATTTTCTGAAGCTCACCGCCCATTTGTCCGTCATTTGTGGCAACAGTCATCCACATATCATTGCCGTTTCTCTGCGCAATATTTTTGAACTGACGGATATTTTCGAACCAAGGGTATTGTCTTGTATAAGTGCCTCTTCCTACTCCGAAACTCGCCTTGGCAGATATTACATCTGCGTTTTTGAATAAATCTTTGTTGCTGAAAGCTTCGTCATATATTCCCTTGGATATCACTTCACCGTCGGTAGAAAGATTCATTACAAGCTTCCAGCCGTATTTGGAGTAATTTTTCTTGTAGATATCACACATTTCGCTGTACATATCAAGTGCTTCCGATCCTGTTTCGTATCTTGCGTAATGACCGTATATTATAGGATTATTTACGGCAAAATCCTGCTCATTTATTATAAATGATTTTGCTTTGACATTATATACGGATTTCTGAATTATTCTTACGTTAAATCTCGCGCACCATTTTGCGTATGTGCGGAAACTTTCAGGACTGAAGTTTATGACATCAAGCTTTGTCATATTGAAGCCTGCGTCTGCCATTACTTTAACATCCTTTGCACACGAGAACGGATATTTGCCGGGATTGGCAACCATAATCGTAAAAGCAGGTTCTGTGTATGTTTTTGTTTCCGTTCCGGAAATTTCTGCTTTAGCTTCACCGTAGATGTCATCAAGATCGTTGTAGCCGAGATAGTTGTTTATGAAATCATAAGCGGCTTTCATGTCGCCGTAATAGCCTCTTCCGCCGAGTATTATATCGCCGTCACTGACAGCAATAATATAATCCATTTCGCTTGCAAGAGATTGCGTCTGCTCTTTGAGTTTTGTTTGTCTGCTTGAGCTTGCAAAAATAATTTCATTATCTTTTTCTGCGTCTGTGTCGGGTACAGCGGCTATGTCTGAACCTGTTATGTGCTTTATTACTTTTTGCAGAAGCGTTACTTCTTCCATCTGCCAATCTTCATATGATGCAGGGTAGACGATTGTGTACTTATTGAGATCGCTCGTTTTAATGCCGTTGCTTGGCTCCGGTGTGGGACCGCACGCGGGGAGCATGAACAGCATTGAAAATATCAAAAGCGCCGTTATTGTTTTGCTGAATATTTTTTTCATTTTTTTCTCCTGTTTTTATTGTTTCTTCAGTCTGTTGTTATAAACCAGCAATAGCCGTTTGCAAGATTGATATTATAATATCCGTCTGCATCAGGCGTTATATTCTGAGGTTCGCCGTTGTGGTAGAACGTTATATTTTTGCCGTTTATTTTTATTTTTGCATACTTGGGTTCTGCTTGAGAATAAGGTATATCGTCAATGTCTTCAAGATTCACTATCGTGAATGCCTTGCCTTTGCCGTTATTTTTTTCAAAAAAACCAAAGAGATATGTATCGACACTGCCTTGCGGATTGACAAAATCGGTTATGTAGTCGCTTGCGTAAGGATATGCGTCCTGAAGATATGCCGATACAATTTCTGTTTTTGCATTTATTGTATTGGCTGCAACGGCTTTGTAGTTGCAATAAATCGGCGCAAGCTTCAGCAGTTCTTCGTTTGTTTTCTTTGCGTCAAACCAAGCCTGATTTTTTGTGAAGTCCCGGTTTACAAGACTGCCCTTTGACCAATCACCTTCTGCGGAATAGTTGGCAGAGGCGTCTCCATATTGGAAGTACAGTATTCCTTTAGCTCCGAATGACAGTGATACATAAGCCGACCATCTGAGCATTTTGCTTGTGTTTTGGTCGCGGTTTGTTATATTGTAGGATTCTATATAACTCCACATATCTTTGCCTGCACGCTGAGAAAAGTCTCTTGCACTTTCAAATACCGTCAACAGTTCATCATCGGTAAACAGTATTTTTTTGCCGAAATATCTGTCAAAACTTACAACCGGAACAGCGTCGAAGAAGCCTTCCGTTTCGGAATGAAACCGCCAGTAACGCGTGAAACCGAAATAATTTACAAGCGGCTTCCAGCCGTATCTTCCGTATTCCCGCATATAAGCATCACATTCTTCGGTGTATTGCATATAGGTATCGGTGGTAGGTTCATCTCTTATTATGTGTCCCCATATTACAGGGCAGTCGAGATATATGTCCGTATCGCGGATTCCTCTGAATATAACGAATATCTCATATTTTGCACACCATTTTGTGAAATTGTGCAGCTCCTGTTTGGTGTAATAACCTGTTTCAACCAATGTGAGATTAAAATGCGCGTCATGCATATCCCGTATTGCGTACTGCTCGGTAAATGCGGAAACAGAGTAATTTGCGGCAAGAAGCACGAGAGGCGGTTTCTGATAAAGCCTTACTTCAAGACAAGAAATTTCATGTGCAGGTTCGGTATATGCATTGCTCAAGTCATCGTATCCGAGATAATTTGCCATGAATTCGTAAATTGCTCTCATATCCGCATAATAGTTGTTTCCGCCGAGGACTATGTTTCCGCGTACAACTCCTATAACGTAGTCAAGGCCGCTCTGAAACAGATCCAGCGTATCGCTTACGCCGTTGTAGTGCTTTGAACTTGCAAGGATTATTTCGTGTTCGCGCTGAGGCTCGGCATCGGATATAATTTCAAGTTCAAAGCCGAGAACTTTTTTTATTGTGTCTCTCAGCAGATTTACTTCATACATTCTGTATTCGTTGTAATAAGACGGATACACAATAACATAGCTGTCAAGCTCGCTCAGAACAAGGCTCTCTTCGTCATATTGCGGAAGTACAGGCGTTTCATTTGAGGTATACGTAACATTTGCTGCTGAAGATTCCTTTTGAGGAGCAGATGATGCGGTCTGCAAAGCGTTTGCTGATGTGCAGACTGCAAATGACAGCACAATTACGGCAGAAAGCAGTAAATAAATGATTTTTTTCATTGAGACTGATATCCTTTCACGATAAGTTTCGGATTTATTCTACTGTAATGAATACACATATTCCGTTGCCTGACGAAACGGAATAGTATCCGTCGGCATCGGGAGTGAGAACTCGTGCTTCACCTTTCAGATATTCTGTGATTTTATTGCCGTTTATCTTTATTTTTGTATAGCCTATTTCGGTTTTATCGTAATCAACGTCATCGGGTTCGTTTATATCCATAAATATAAATGCATTTCCGCTGCCTTCCTTTTTGTCAAAACAGCCCACAAGATATGTATCGTCTACGCCGTAACCTTTTATATCTTCTATTACATAAGAAAAATCATAAGGTGATTCAAGATATATCCATTCATTTTCCTCCGGGCGGTTGACGGTATAAACTCCAACTTGCTCGTAATTACCGTAAAGTTCTGCAACCGTGGCAACGTCTTTGTTTGCTTCCATTGCATGGTAATACTGTTTATTTTTTATGAATCCGCGGGAAACGACGAACGAAGACGTATCAGCCCACGGAATTACTTCAAATTCATTGGCATATATAAAATAAATCAATCCGTCTACTCCGAAGCACATGGAATAATACATCTGCCAACGGTAATCCTTGCTTGTGTTCAATGTAGGGCGGTCTATATGATTGTATGATTGTATGTATGTCCAGAAATCTATATTGTGCAACTGAGTTATTTCCCTTGCCTTTTCGTAAGAGAAAAGTACAGGACGGTTTCTGCTTGCTTCAACTTCAACCCAAGGGTAAAGGTCGAATCCGGTTACATCGATATCGGCGTAATGCCATACTTCGGACATATATGTCCATTCTCTGTATCCGCCGACGTGATTTGCCCAGGCTTTCCAACCGTATTTGGAATATTTCTCTTTATATTCGGCGCATATCTGATTTACTTTAGAAAACTCGTGCATTTCGGGCTCGTCCCAGAGATTGTGCCCCAATATGAGCGGGCAATCCGTATACAATTCGGTCATTATGGCGCCTCTGTTTATTACAAGATACAACTCGAATCTTACGCACTGACCGATTGCAAAATGAAGCTTTTGCGGATCGCCGGTTGATACGGTGTACATGATTGTGTTGAAGTTTGCGTCTGCAACGTCTTTTATTTGTTCTGCTGTTTCAAATACGGTAGCCCATGTGGCAGCCTGAATATATAAAGCGGGCTTTTGATGTTTTACGGTTTTTACGCCCGAAATTACATCTGCCGCCGCGTTGTATTCATTTTTTATATCGTCATATCCAAGATAATTTCCGACGAAATCATAAACCGCTCTGAGGTCGCTCCAGTAATTTTGACCGCCAAGTATTATATCCGAATCTTTTGCGGCTAAAATATAATTCATTGAGCTTTCGAATTCTGCCACGACTTCACCGAAAGACGTTTGTCTTGATGAGCTTGCAAGAATTATTTCATGTTCGCGTTGAGGCTCGGTATCGGGTATTATTTCAGGAGTTAAACCGGTTACTTTTGCGATTGTGTTTTGCAAAAGGTAAACGATGTCCATTCTCAGTTCCGTATAGATGCTCGGATATACTATTGTATAGGTTCCGAGTTCGGATATGCTGATTGCTTCGTCACTTTGCTCTGTACCGATGTCTGTCGCATCCGCAATATCCGTTTTGCGGGACATAGACGCATTTGCGGAATATCCCGAAGCGAATGTTTGCAGCATTGCAACGGCGAGCAAGAGTGAAATTATTTTTTTCATTCAACTTGATTCGATCTGTACTATATACATATAATAATGTATATCACAGAAAGTCCTTTCTTAATTAATATTATATAAAACAGCTTTTGAGTGCGGAACATGCCGATGGGATTTTCCCGGATTAATTTACGCTTTGAAAAACACGTGCCACTGCAAAAACTGAAATATATCGGCTGATATATCAAAAGTATTGTATCACATATGTTGTTAATTTGTCAATATTGCCGCATAAAAAAATCTTCCGTAATCGTAGAGAAAACGGAAGATCCTTTTATTTGATACAGATATTTTATCTTATTGTTTTGTAGAGAGGTCCGTAAGCTGCGCAAGCTCTGAAATCCTGACCTTCCTTGTCCATACCGAAAGCGTTCCATGCAGCGGGTCTGAGTATATCTTCATCCGGAACGTTGTGCATACAAACAGGAATACGGAGTATAGAGCAGAGCGTTATGAGGTCTGCACCGATATGACCGTAAGAAATTGCACCGTGGTTAGCGCCCCAGTTATTCATTACGTCATAAGCTGTTTTGAACGGACTGCCTTCTTTGCCATCGCAGCGAGGAGCAAACCATGTGCAGGGCCATGTGTAGTCTGTTCTCTTCCAGAGAATGTCGTTTACGTCATCGGGAAGGTTTACAGTCCAGCCCTCTGCAATCTGGAGCACTGGTCCCAAGCCCTTTACAAGGTTAAGACGGATCATTGTTGCAGGCATTTCGGCTTTTGTAACAAAGCGCGATGAATAGCCGCCGCCACGGAAATATCCGAGATCAGCATAATTCCATGTCGTATTTGCCATGATTGCTTTCTGATCTTCTTCCGTTACCTCATACCATGGCTTCATAACGCCGCCGGCAGCACCGTTTGCGTCGAGACAGCACGCGCCTGAATTGATAAGGTGGATAAATCCGCCGTTTTCCTTTGCAACGCCTTCTATATCATAGCCTGTTGCACGCTTTACTGCTTCGGGGCTCCAATATGTACGAACATCTGCGAACATCTGAGCGCGGTTTGTAAGAAGCTTCATGAACAACATTCCGAGGCCGTTGAGAACGTCGTTTTCGGTAGCGAGAACATAAGGCTCGCGTGCACCGTTCCAGTCAAAAGACGTGTTGAGGAGAGCCTCAGGGAAGTCGCAGTTCGGATAGAAGTCTGTCCACTGACGCTGACCCTGGAAGCCTGCGGCGATAGCGTTGTGACCCACCGCTTCTTCTTCACAGCCCTTGGGAAGATTCTTGTTGCCGTTCATGAGGTCTTTGATTATAACCATCATTTTTACAACAAATTCCCAATCTGCATCTTTTTCTTCACGGGTTTTCTGCAATTCGGCAGGGTTCTTGTCGAAGCCCTCAATGCAGTATTCCTTTGCCCATTTGAGCGCTTTCTGGAATTCGGCTTCGTCATAGATACCCTCTGTCATTCTTCTGATGATTTCTACCTCATCAACTGATTCAACTCTCATACCGAGGTATTCTTCAATAAATTCGGGGCTGATTATAGATCCGCCGATACCCATTGTTATAGAACCTATCTGGAGGTATGATTTGCCTCTCATTGTTGCTGCAGCAACAGCCGCACGTGCGAAACGAAGAAGCTTTGCCTGAACATCGACAGGAATGTTTGTTACTTCATCAAGATTCTGAACATCGTGACCGTAAATGCCGAATGCAGGGAGTCCCTTCTGAGCATGAGTAGCAAGAACAGATGCGAGATAAACTGCGCCCGGTCTTTCCGTGCCGTTAAAACCCCATATGCCCTTTATTGTCATAGGATCCATGTCCATTGTTTCGGCGCCGTAGCACCAGCAGGGAGTAACTGTAAGAGTTATGTCAACTCCTTCTTTTTTGAATTTTGCAGCGCAAGCCGCAGCTTCGCCTACACGACCGATTGTTGTATCGGCAATAACTACTTTTACGGGTTCACCGTTTGAGTATTTTATGTTGTCTTCAAAAAGTTTTTTAGCCGCCTGAGCCATTGCCATGGTCTGATCTTCAAGTGATTCACGAACCTTGAGCGCACCGCGACGACCGTCGATTGTCGGGCGAATACCTATTACCGGATAATCGCCTATAAGTCTGTTTTCCGCCATTGGAATTACCTCCTGATATATTATAAGTAAAAACTTATCTTAAATATAATTATATACTTGACAGTTTTTTATTACTTGTATTATAATAGATAAAAGCATAATAATATTCACATAAGGTATTAAAACATGATATATAATGAACTTAAACAGCACGGCACGGAAAATTTTCCTGTAGAATTTTATCATATTGATAAAAGACATCCCAAGTATGAAATGGCATATCACTGGCACGGCGAGATTGAACTTATAAGAATAACAGAGGGAACGCTGAACCTTACTCTTGATAATAAAGAATACTTTGCAAAAGCGGGAGATTTTGTGTTTGTGAACAGCGAAACGGTTCATGGTGCAACTCCTCACGAGTGCGTATATGAATGCGTTGTTTTCAATGCGGCGTATCTGGCCGTTGAAGAAGACGAATGTAAAACGTTTATGGAAAATGTGCTTAATCATACGGTATATGTCAATGAAGTACATCATTCGGAGGAGTATGAATTGTGCGGTATTGCGGAAAAAATTTTCGATTCTATGCGCACGCGGCAGAAAGGATATACGCTTACGGTTACGGGGTGTTTGTATGAATTGTTCGGACTGATAATGTCAAAAGGGGAATACAGCAACAATTTGTCGATAAAATCTGTTCACAATGAGAAAAACGTAATTACGCTCAAAAAAGCTCTCGCATACATAAGAAATTCGTATGATCAGCAGATGACGCTGAAGGATATAGCGGATTCGGCAGGGATATCACCGAAATATTTGTGTACATTCTTTAAGGAGATGACAGGTAAGAGTCCGTTTGAATATATTAACGCATACAGAATCGAACGCGCTGCAAGAAAGCTTATAAGCACGGATTTGCCGGTAACGCAGATTGCATATATGTGCGGATTTAACGATTTGAGTTATTTTATTAAAACATTTAAACAAATAAAAGGCGTAACACCGAAAAATTTCAGGAAAAACAGGGGCTGAAACAGGATGTCTACTTGGAATGTTTGCAGAAATTGCTATAAATGCGCAAAATATTTAAGTGCTGTTTTTTTGAAAAAATATTTTTGCTGTTTTTATAATTGCATTGAAATTTTAAGGCTTATGTGATACAATGAATATATAAGAAACGAATTTTTGTTGCGGAGGCTTGGATTGACAAAAGATTTTCTGGCAGGCATATCGGGAATACCCGGCTCATCGGGCTATGAGGAATCGGTTGCCCTTTATATAAAAAAAGAATTTGAAAAATACAGCGATCAGGTTGATATTGATGCGCACTTCAATGTAACGGCAAGAAAAGTGTCAGGCGGGTGTGATTGGAATATACCGAGAATCCTGCTTTGTGCGCATATGGACGAGGTAGGGATGATTGTTAAGTCCGTTGAAAAGAACGGATTTGTCAGGGTTGTTACGAACGGAGGAATGGATACACGGCTTTTTCCGGGTCTGGAGGTAATAATTCACGGCAAAAGGGCTGTGCGGGGCGTGTTTGGAGCAAAACCGCCGCATATTCAGAAACCTGACGAAGCAAATAAAAGTCTTTCACTTGAAGATATGTATATAGACACGGGGCTTTGCGATACAGACGATATTATTTCGGTAGGCGACATAGTAACGTATGACAGTCCTGTTATGGAGCTCGGCAGTACATACATAATGGGGAAAACGATGGATGACAGAGCGGGCGTTGCAATATTGCTTGCCGCAATGCGCGAGATTGACAAACTGCGCTATAATGCGGATGTTTATTTTGCAGCAACGGTTCAGGAGGAGCTTGGAACAAAAGGCGCTTCCATGGTAGGCTTCAGGCTGGCGCCGGATATAGGAATTGCTATTGATGTTACTCACGGCAGTACTCCCGATGCAGGCGTTGCAACGGGAAATACAGTCCCAATGGATAAGGGCATATCAATTACTGTCGGACCGAACATTCATCCGCGGCTTTGCGAAAAGCTTTGCAGTGTGGCTGACGAAAACAATATAGGCTATGTTATTGAGGCAAATCCGCGTCCTACGGGAACGGACGCAAGAGCGTTGCAGGTTGCGGGAGCAGGTATTCCGTCGCTTTTGCTTAGCATTCCGCTCAGATATATGCATACGCCCAATGAAGTGATAAATCCTAAAACAGTGGATACGGCGGGCAGACTGATTGCATTGTTTATAGCGAGTCTCGGGGAGGATTGGAAGCAATGGACGAATTATTGAAAAAACTTTCCGAGATAAACGGAGTTTCGGGAAATGAAAACGATGTAAGAAATACGGTAAAATCAGAAGCGGCAAAATATGCCGATGAGGTTACGGTAGATAATGTCGGCAATGTGATTGCATATAAAAAAGGAAAAAAAAGCACGGCAAGAATAATGCTTTGCGCACACATGGACGAAGTCGGGCTTATGGTAAGCTATGTTGAAGATAACGGTTTTATCAAATTCAAATCCGTTGGCGGAGTTGACCAGAGAGTACTTCTTTCCAAGAGAGTAAAGATCGGCAAAAACGGAATAACAGGCGTAATAGGGGTCAAGGCGATACATTTGCAGACTCAGGCGGAACGAGGTAATGTTATACCGTTGCAATCGATGTATATAGATGTGGGCGCATCGTCAAAGGACGGCACAGGAGTAAAAGTAGGAGATTATATTTCGTTCTGTACGAAATTTGATGATTTCGGTGACGGAAAAATCAAGGGCAAGGCACTTGATGACAGACTCGGCGTTGCGGCATTGCTTGAAATTCTTAAAAATACTTACGATGATGATATATATGCGTGCTTTACCGTTCAGGAGGAAATAGGTCTTAGAGGTGCGGGACCGGCTGCGTATGTTATAAAACCGGACATTGCAATAGTGTGCGAGGCTACAACTGCCGCAGATGTTCCGGGTGTAAAGGAAGCCGATTGTGTGACGGCTCTCGGAATGGGTCCGGCGGTAAGTTATGCGGACGCGGCTACAATAGGCGACAAAAAACTTGTAAGAGAAATTATTGATACGGCAAGTACGAATAATATCAGATACCAGATAAAAAGAGTTGCATATGGCGGAAACGATGCGGGAACAATTCATATTTCGGGAGACGGTATTCCTACTGCGGTAATATCCGTACCTTGCAGATATATACATTCACCGGTCTGCGTTGCGGATTATTCCGATTATGAAAACATGAAAGCGCTGCTTGACGCATATCTCAGGAACAGAAATAACATTTAATAAATTCCCGAATGAATCGGTTGCTATTTAATTACAGAAAGGAAACCGTTTTTTGAAACGGCAGTAATATATAATGAAAGATTTGGTTATGGAGACGGCAGGAGTATTCGGGCCGTCCGGCGATGAAGAGATAATAAGAGACTATATTTTTGAAGCGGTAAAGGATTTTGCGGATAAAATCAGTACGGATGCGCTCGGCAATCTCACGGTATACAAGAAGGGCGTTTCATCCGAAAAAAAGATAATGCTTGCCGCTCATATGGATACCGTAGGACTTATGGTAACGTATATAGAGGACAACGGATGTATGCGCTTTACGGTGCTTGGGGGAGTTGCACCTTCAACGGTTGCCTATCAGAAAGTTGTATTCAAAAACGGAACAGTCGGTGTTGTGGCGCCGGAGGGCAAAGATTGTTCTGCAAACGGACCTATGGATAAGTTTTACATAGATATAGGAACGTCTTCAAAGGAGGAGACTGCAGAATTGATTTCGGAAGGCGATACGTGTGTGTATTTTGCGCCGTCCGCAGAGCTTGCAAACGACGTTATAGCGTCGCCGTATATAGATAACAGAGTTTCATGCGCGATATTTATAGAATGTATAAAAAAGATAAAAACATATAAATATGATACGTATTTTGTATTCACAACGCAGGAGGAAGTCGGAATGCGGGGTGCCAAAACGTCGGCATTCGGTATAATGCCGGATATAGGCATTGCTGTTGACGTTACGTTTGCGGGCGATACTGTAAATCCTGCAAAAAAGATACAAATAGATATGGGCGCAGGTCCTGCCATAAAGATAAAGGATCATTCTGTGGTATGCAGTCCTAAGGTAAAAAATATGCTTGTTGAGACTGCAAAAGCAAATGATATTCCGTATCAGCTTGAGGTTATAGAAAACGGCGGCTCTGATACGGCAGCTATACAGATGACAGGCGCAGGCATACCGGCAGGATGCATATCGATTCCTATGCGGTATATACATACAATGTCCGAGACTGTAAGCATTAATGACATAGAAAATACTGTAAAATTGATTTGTGCCGTAATTGAATGCGGCGCGGGACTTTAATTTGATTTTTACGTCATACGGAGGTATATAAACGGCATATTTTCACTTAATACCATAAACAGAACATTTGCATTTTAACGGTAAAGCGTTATTCATATAAAACCTTGGTTAAATTTAACAGACACGACGGATTTTTTATAACAGCGTCAATAGCAAGCGGCACATCCTGATTTAAACTGTATTTTTTGTATGATTTTACATCTCGACGGTGTATTTTTATAAATAAATTTATTATAGTAT
>CAJLXE010000022.1 GCA_905210525.1 uncultured Clostridia bacterium
CGGTCAAATAAATAAGCTAAAAAAAATGCGTTTTTTAAGATATTTGATGTGTGCCGCTTGACATTATTACCCGGACATACTATAATAAATCAATAAAATATATAAAAAACCTGTCCGCCGAAAGGAATAAACATATGTACAAAAACACAATAAGAATCGCCCGCGCCGAGTACGCCGAAGAGCTTTTACGCATATATGCGCCGTATGTTAAAGAAACCGCGATCACATTTGAATACGAAGTGCCGACTGTTGAAGAATTTAAAGAACGAATCATAAAAACACTGCAAAGGTACCCGTATCTGGTTGCGGAGGTTGACGGTGAAGCGGTAGGATATGCATATGCAGGTGCATTCAAAGAAAGAGCTGCTTATGACTGGGCGGTAGAATCAACAGTGTATATAAAGAACAACAAAAGAAAAATGGGCATAGGCTCAGAGCTTTACAATGCTTTGGAAAAAATATTACATATGCAAAACATTATCAATGTCAACGCGTGTATAGCCTATACGGATAACGACGACGAATATCTTACAAAAGGCAGTGTTATGTTTCACGAAAACATGGGATATAAAACCGTCGGCAGATTCCACAAGTGCGGATATAAATTCAACAAATGGTATGATATGGTCTGGATGGAAAAACACCTTGATGTACACCCGACATATGTCAATGCGGTAAAGAGATTTTCCGATATAAACTTGTGCGACCTGCAAAACTTGGGCATAAGCATATATTAAATTACGGATAAAAGCAAAACAATGCAAAATAAAATGCGCTGTCAGGAGTATTTCGTCCTTGGCAGCGCATTGCTTTATGTTTTTATCAAATTATTTTTTTGAAGTACTTTTATTCAATATTAATGTTATAAGTATTATTATTCCTATTACAATAAAAATACACAGCATTCCCTCGCCTATATAAGGCAGCATATCAAGAACAGCCTTTGGGTTGAAATTTATATTGCCCGACAAAGCAAGCATTGAGTTCAAAACGTTCATCATATACACCAGTCCTCCTTAATCATAAAAAGAAATTAAGTATAAGCCCGCCGGCAATAACCGACGCTATCTGTCCCGATACGTTAACTCCCATAGAGTGCATGAGAAGAAAATTCTGTGCGTCTTCCTTAAGACCGAGCTTATGTACAACACGTCCCGCCATAGGGAAAGCGGATATTCCGGCTGCACCTATCATCGGGTTTATTTTTTTCTTAAGGAATATATTGATTATTTTTGCAAAGCACACACCCCCGACTATATCGAATATAAACGCTACGAGTCCGAGACCGAGTATAAGGAGGGTGCTGAGTGAAAGGAATTTTTCGGCAGTCATCTGCGACGCTATTGTTATTCCGAGGAATATCGTTACGAGATTTGCAAGAACGCGCTGAGCCGTTTCAGAAAGAGAATCCAGCACTCCGCATTCGCGTATCAGATTTCCGAACATAAGGAATCCAATAAGTGCAACTGATTTCGGTGCTACAAGTCCCGCTATTACCGTAATTACAATCGGGAACAGTATTCTTGTAAGTTTTGATACATTGGCAGGCTTGTACTCCATTCTGATAAGCCGTTCTTTTTTCGTCGTGACAAGCTTAATAACCGGAGGAATTATCATAGGCACCAACGCCATATACGAATATGCCGCTACCATTATCGGTCCTGTATAATTGGATTTGAGCATCTGAGCCACGACTATTGCGGTAGGACCGTCTGCCGCACCTATTATAGATATTGAAGCAGCATCTTTTATGTCAAAGAACATAGACGCTATTCCGAGCGTAAAAAATATTCCGAACTGAGCCGCCGCGCCAAAAAACATAAGTTTCGGATTTGTAAGTACCGGTCCGAAATCTATCATCGCGCCTATTCCTATGAAAAGTATAAGCGGAAACAGTTCATTAGCAATACCCGCATTGTAAAGAACGCTCAAAGGTCCCTCTTCAAGTCCCTGTGTAATTGCACCCGACAAAGGCAGGTTTACCAATATTATACCGAATCCCATCGGCAAAAGAAGCGTAGGCTCCATATCTTTTTTGATAGCGAGAAAAATAAGCAATGCGCCTATCGCCCACATAATTATGTAGCGCCAATCAAAATTTTGGACCAGATTGTCAATAATCTCTTCCATTCAAAAATATCCTTTCAAAGCAAAAAAATTTATTACAATGTCTTAACGACATTAAATATTAACATTGTTTGAACATTTGCTCTCATTGAGCCGTTCTTCTCCTCAAAATCCACTCAGAGATTGATAAAAACGACTTTACTCTGACACAATCAAATGCTTTGCATTTAACCGTTACGTTTTTGCCTTACAGCAAAAAAAGATGTATTTATTATAACATAATTCTTCCTTAAAAATCAACAAAAAAGATTTATTTTTCGATAAAATCTACCGAAAATCAATATTTGCTTATTTCTTACATAAAAAAGCGCCGTGCTTTAATTGCACAGCGCCGTTTTTTACCATGTTACTCGACTATTTTTATGAGAGCAGCACCGCCCGCTTCAAGTGAAAAGCTCTTTGAATCAAGGCTGTTCCATTCGCCCGTTTCGGTGTCAAGAATAAGAAGCTTGCTCCTCGTTTTCACCTCAACGTCAATACTGTTTTCAAAATCCTTGCTTGCAATAACCATCAGATTGTCTTCAAAGAATCCTATCGTTGCGTCGGGAGCAATAATTTCCTCAATGGAGCCATAACCCTCAAACTTTGTTCCGAGCATCATACGTTCAATATTCAACTCCGGAATTATAAATCCCTGCAGATTCAGGTGGAATACCGCCAGCGACTTTCTTCCCATCAGAATATCACCCATAACACGTAAGTGCTTATCTACATTCTTTATGTCGTAATAATGATCTGTTTTTTTGCCGTCCACAGATATTGCGCCGCCTTCCGGATTATACACATGAGGATAATCTCCGTATTTTACCGACCAATATGTAAAATATGAATAACCGCTTACTCCGTATGCAAGCGACGTAAATGCCTGCCATCTCAATTCGTTCTCATTCAGGTGTCTGAGAACCACGCCGTTCTCTACATCTGCATAATGATCTATAAGGAGTGCTATGTTCATATAGTTTGCACCGCATTTCAATGCAGAGTTCCTCGCAAATTCAAGATTGTCGTAATATCCGGCAATAGGCGTGTTTTCTCTTCCGTTTCTGTCGTCAAACACATATCTGTCATAGCTGAGCAGATCAAGCCCCGTTACTTGCAAAAAGTTTTCATACGGACTTTCTGACACAGGTATAATTACAGGCATATTATTTATATATATCGTTCTCGCAGGATCAAGTTCTTTTACATAAACCGATATATCTCTTAATGAGCGCAATACCTCTTCGTCTGCAATATCCGGCTCGTCGATTATGTGGTACATATACGTTGAAGAATACCCTTTATAAAGGTTTACCGCCTCTTTAACGTCATCTGTCCAGCCCGCATAAAGCTCCTGTCCCTCTCTTACGCAATAGGCAACACCCATAATTTTCGGATCATGAACAATACAGCGCACGCCGCCTCTTCTATCGCAATATTCAAGCACTTTAATTGTCGCATCACGCGAACAACCATTTAAATCAAGTACATTCATACCTGCCTCCACGGCTTCTTCTATGTGATACGGATTAACGCTTCCATCCGCGTTTATCAAGAACTCCTCCGGTATGCCGTTAAAATGCATCACGGTGAACTCTTCTTTATAATCCTCTGCATTTGCCGTAAAATCAATATGCGGCGCATCCACTATTTCGCTTACCGCGGCGCCCTTGACAACATCATAACCGAGAATTTCCTTTATGAACGCTTTTGCCGCCGTGATATTTGAATAGTTTATGCTATTTGTTCCTATATATATCTTGGAGCCCTCGGACTTTACAAACAGCTCGTCCTCCGAAACTCTTGACATAAGGCTTGCCGCCGCTTTGTTTCCCACGCCGTAAAGAACTATCGCCGCCTCATAATTATCAGGGCTGTCGGTCACAATACGGAGTGAAATTCCCGTCATTTCTTCTATTTTTTTCTTGAGGAACTCTGCCACTGCACTTGAATTTTCGTCTGCAACTATGACATAATCATTTATATCCAAGCCGCCCAAAGTCATGGATGTTATTGGGTACTGACGTTTATAAACATACGAATTTTCAGAGCTTATATTGATCGTCTCGCGCTTCTCTCCAAGATATCTTGAATAAAACTCATACATTGCATGAACAAGTCCCGCGTCGGACGCGCTTGCAATAACAAGCTTCCCGTTGACAACCTCAATAGCGTAATCGTTTCCGCTGAGTCCTGCCGCAACCTGCTCATATTCCGGTTTGCCGCAGTCGCCGATTATTATTTCATGCTCGTAATTTATGATGAATTCCGGACACTTAAGTTTTTCACCCGCCTTTTCAAGCACCTGCGAAATAAACATATCTATGTGTCCGCGTCTTATGTTGGAACAGATTGTAAATTCAGTTATATCAACACCGTCAATTAAAAGTCTGCCTACATTTGAATCATATATATATTCATAATCAAGCTGCATTATTTCTTTCCAGCCATCAACCGTTGACGCGAGCTTTGTATTTACGTAATTTTCCGTAAAATAATTTACGGCATTCAAGAGGGCCTCATCGGAGCCTGCGTTTATTACGAGCTTTGTGTCAATGTATTTTATTACATAATCGTAATATTTAAGATGTCTGTCGGAAGCCGCCGCAGTCTGTTCCCTGTTTGTGCCGCCTATAAGTATTTCATACATATTTTCGGAAAATCCGTTTTCCTCGTCAATTCTGTCATCGAATATATCGATTTTCCCGCCGTTGTTCCTTACGGAATTCCAGAGTACTCTTGAAATTTCCTCCGGCTCCGCGCTTGAAAGCAGCGTCTTCTTCGGATAAACTATTGTAAAATCCGAAACGGTAAGATTCTCCTTGGGCGTCGGTTTTACAGTCTCGCCGGGTTCCGACGGCGTAGGATCTGATGTGCAAGCGCACAATCCAAGTGCCAACAGTATAATAGTCAATGCTGCTATAACAATTTTTTTCATTTGGTTATTATCCTTTCATTTTATAACAAATATAATATACGGAAGAAGAGTTGTCGCATATAAATAATGTCCCGTGCCATTCGGATGCCATTTATCATGATGCATAAAAGAATTTCTTTTTTCAATCGGCACCGCTAAAATGAGTTTTTGCGCCGTAGCATAGCAATCGGCAACAGGTATTCCGTTCTTTTGTGCCGTTCTGCGTGCCGTATCAACATATTCATCATACGAATTTATTCCATCCCCGTAATAGATACCGCCTGTTACGGGAAATGTCGTATGCATAACAAGCTTTTGCGTGCAGTTATTTACAAGCTGTATCATTCGTTCGATATCAGCACTGTATGCCGCAAGTGTTTTTCCGCTCAGCCAGTCATTAACCGTACATCCTTCAAACACAACGGCATACGGATTCAGCTCGGCAATATACTTATCAAAATATTCTTTTATATATCGTTCAACAGTACATGAGCCGACACCGCAATTTACCACCGCATATTCTCCCGAATAAAATTCAATTCTGTGAACATATATTCCGGTGCCGCTTTCGGAGGTTATTTTCAGCTTATGTGCTTCTTCCCGTAAACGGACATTTATCAGACGTATGCACTTGTTCATACCGTTTTCACCGCTTTGAATCTCATAGTCTCCGTAAAGCTTGCCGTCAACTGTAATTTTTGCACAGGCTTTTTCATTTTGGGCTTTCAAAAAAATTCTGCACAGCAAAAAATTTTCTTCAATAACAAGAGATTTTTTGTTGACAATGCCAAACTGTCCGTCTGCAATTTCACACAAATCCGTAAGCTTTTCCGCATAATATTCCTCAGCATGAGAATCTGTCATAAGTGAATAGGCATCGCGTATGAGGTTTACATAAGACGGAAAGCCAAACGGAAGCATACGCAAATCCGAGCATTGGGCAGGCGGCACAAGACCGTAATCTGCTCCGACGCCCTCGCCCCATGTATGCGAATCTCCGAGCATAGCAATAATCTTCATAATATACCGTATCCTCCGATATAATATATTCGCTGTTACTCTGCAAGAAGAGCCTTTATAGCCTTACCGTGTTCAAGATCGTAAAATGCCTTATTTATATCGCTTACGGCATATGTTGAAGCAACCGCGCGTATCTTAGGCATTATTTGCGGATTATTCTCCAAAAACTTTATATATGCCGCAACATCGCAAAGAGAATACTGCGAAGAGCCTATGAGCTGAAGCGCAGCAAACGTTATGCGTTCGGGAGATATCTCCACTTTGCCCTGACTTGAATACTGTCCCGGAATAAGATAAACACCTCTGTTTCTGAGCCAATCCAATCCCTGCGGAACCGCTTGATGAGCACCGCTTCCTTCAAATACAACATCTGCACCGAGACCATCGCTTATTTCAAATATCTTTTCTTTTATCTGTTCGGCACTTAACTTATCAAGCGTATAACATTCCGTAGCGCCGAATGCCTTTGCACGCTCTTCTCTCTCAGAATTTGCTCTGCCCGCAACGCTTATCACGTGCTTAACTCCAAGAGAAGCGAAATATGCCACTGCAAACATTCCCACCGGACCTAAGCCCTGTACTACCGCAACATTAGCTTTTGAAAAATCATTTCCGGCTTTTTCCCCGAGCGAAACCGCATGAATCGTTGTCGGTCCGGCACAAGCAAAAACAGCCGTTGTAACTGCATCCAGTTCTTTCGGAACCTTTACAAGATTTTTTACAGGCGCATAGTTATACTCCGCAAACCCCCCGTGGAAATGCGGCGCCTCCTCAGGACTTCCTCCGTTTGTAACGCCGAGATGTATACAGTTTGCATCATCGCCGTCATGGCACAACGGGCAATGTCCGCACGGACACGCAATATCGATTATTACCGTATCACCCTCATGTATTCCGTATTCATCCGCGTCTTTAGGATCTATCGCCTCAACAGAGCCTATAAATTCGTGTCCGAGCACCGTTGGAGTTGTCGTTGCCAGACGTCCGTGCATAAAATGCAGATCTGTTCCGCATATTCCGCTTGCAATAAGCTTCACCGCAGCCATACCGCTCTCAGGCTTCGTAAGCGGATATTCCTTTATTTCAAAAGGCTTTTCAGCACCCACAAATACTGCCGCTTTCGCTTTTTTTGTCAAATCAATCATTCTTAATACCTTCTTTCATTCATTATAAAATTTCTGTTTCGTTCAAAATTCAATGCGTTATTTTTACATCAAAGCCTTCAAACGCATCGACAAGAGGAACAAGGTCTTCTTTTGAAAGAGACTTTATTCCGTCGTAAGCGTATTTTTTGCCGAGCGCCGCATACTTTTCGGAACACAAGCTGTGAAACGGAAGCAAATCAACACGTTTTGCACCCGTTCCCGCAAGTACCGATGCCATTTTTTTCATGTAATCAACATCGTAATTGTGTCCCGGTATCACAGGTATTCTCACCGTAACATTTTTCCCTGCCGCACAAAGCTTTTTTATATTGTCACACACGGGAAAAAGTCTGCCGCCTGTCATCTTTTTATAATCATCTTCCGTTGCCGCTTTAAGATCTACATAATATTCATCGGCATAATTCAGAAGAGCCTCAAATACCGCAAATTCAGCCTGAGCAGACGTATCTATAAGCACGCTTATTCCACTTTCATGGCATTTTTTTGCAATTTCCGCACAAAATTCCGGCTGACTCAACGGTTCGCCTCCCGAAAGAGTGACACCGCCTCCCGACTCTTTATAAAAATCGATATCTTCGGTTACGATTTTCATTACGCTGTCAACACTGTATACTGAACTATCGATTTCAAGTGCGCTCCTCGGACATATTTTTGCACATTCGCCGCAGACTTTGCACTTGCTGCGTTCAAAAATATGTATTCCGTCCGAAACTGTATGCGCACCGGTTGCACATACAGACGCGCACAATCCGCAATTCACGCACAACGTCTTATGAAACATTATCTCCGGTTGAGATCTTATTGTTTCCGGATTATGACACCATGCACAGTGAAGAGGACATCCCTTAAAAAATACCGTTGTACGTATTCCCGGCCCGTCTCCGAGTGAAAACCGCTGAATATTGCTTATTCTTCCAGTCATAATGAAGAATGCTCCGTGCGTTTGAGAATATCAAGCTGAACATCCTTATCAAGTTTTGTATAATATGCGCTGAAGCCCGAAACTCTTACAACCATAGAGATATATTTTTCCGGATTGTTCATTGCGTCATAAAGTACATCTCTTGATATGGAATTTATCTGTATCTCCTGACCGCCGCGCTCAAAATATACTCTGATAAGTGCACCGAGCTTGCGGCGTTTTTCATCATCCTCAAAAACGGAAGGCGGATATTTCTGGTTTACAACGGTTCCTGTTGCCGATTTTGTATAATCGGGTTTTGAAAGCGAAAGAAGCGCCGCCGTAGGTCCGTTTTTATCAACGCCGTGCATGGGAGAAGCGGCATCGCTTACCTCGCTTTGCGCAAAACGTCCGTCCGGAGTTGCGGCTATGCATTTTCCCGCGTCTATATTCTGAATATTTGAAGCTATTATTATATATACGGGTCCGCCGTCATACGTTTTATATTCATTGAATATATCAAAGTGCTCATCTATAAACCACTTTGCGTATTTATCCGCAAAATCGTCATTGTTGCCGTATTTCGGGCAGGCAAGCATAAGCGCTCTTTCCTTTTCGTAACCTTCAAAATTTGCTTTCAGTATTTCAACCATATGCGCAAGCGACATTGTTTTATCGTTATATACAAGCTTTTCTATTGCGGCAAGACAATCCGCCATAGTTCCTATGCCCATACACGCCGCGCCGTGTGCAGACGGATATTCCGCTCCGCCCATATTAATATCGATGCCTTTTTCAATACATCCGTCGCAGAAGCACGAAAGGAACGGCGACTGATAATTTACCGCATCCACGTTTGTCGTAACCCTATGAATATACTCCATGTAACATTTTGCACCGTAACGCATCTGCTTATCAAGCGCCGACATAAACTGTTCCATAGTCGAAAACTCCGCCGCATCTCCCGTTTGCGGTCCGATCTGTTCGCCGGAAAGCATATCAACGCCGTTGTTAAGCGCAAGCTCTATATATTTCGGTGAATTATACCGTCCGTCACTCCATGGCGGCTGTTTACCCTGTATAAAATTCTCTATGCAGCCCACCATACAGTAATTTCTGCAATCTTCCTTTTTGTATCCGTAACGTTCAAGTGCCGCTATATTCACTTCATCGTTCATCATTGCCGGATATCCCAAACCTGTTCCTACTACCTTGAGACACGCGTCTATAAAATCCATGCTCGTATGCTTGCTTATGCGAGCCGAAAGATTCGGACCCGGTATATGACAATCGTTTACAGCGTCAAGTATAATATACGAAAGCTCATTTACAGCATCGCTTCCGTCCTCGGGCTTTACGCCTCCTATTGCAATGTTCACAACGTCATCCGCGCCCCAAAGCACCGTGCGTTCGTGAAATTTATAAAGCGCACACGCTACCAGGTCCTCAGCATCCTCACGGGTTATTCTGCCTGCTTCCTTATCGGCTTTATAATAAGGATACAGATACTGATCCATACGTCCGAGCGCCATTGCATATCTGCCCTCATAAACAAACAGCATATGCGCCGCAAACATAAGCTGAAGCGCTTCGGCAAAAGTAACAGGCGCATTATGCGCAACATTGCGGCAACGCTGTGCCGCTTCCGTAAGTCCCTTTTTTTCGGCTTCATCCGCGTACTGCTCAAGTACAATACTCATAGCCTCAATAGTTTTGCGCGCCGCTCTGAGAAAGTCCTGCTTTTGTTTGTCATCAGGGTATTTTTTGATAGACATATCAATATTGTCTAAAGTTCCGTTGATTCCGTTTTTCAAAAAATGTTCGTAATTAGGCGCATAGTGATCAAAGCCCGTACTGAAATTCCTGTTGCCCATCTGAGATACAATTTTATCGGCATCCGGAATTCGATTAACATTTCCCGAATACATTCCTCTCATCGAACCCAGTATACGGTCATTATTATAAACATATTTTCCGTGTCCCGTGAAGAGACTGTATATTCCGTCGGCACGGCGAAGTACATTTGACTGCGACATATTTTTTGCATATCCCTCTGCAAGAAGATCCGTTAAAATATATGCCCCGTCGTTTACACACGCCGCCATTTCCGTTTTTAATTCTTTCAAACTCATACCGTTCACATCCTTTACTGCTTTTATTTATACAGCGGAATTAAAACTCCTGTAATCGGATTATACAATACTACGATTCTTTGTGCAATATTCTATATTGACAAAAGTGGACTATTATGATATTATTTTATATAGATAAAAGAAATTATGTGCCGGTATATTGCACAGCAAAACAGACCTCTGTCTCTGTGAAAGGAATCAGATATATTTATGGAATTTTTGGCAATAACATTCAAAAACACACCCACTGTACGTTTCGCTCATCTGTATGAATCCGGTCATTCCGATTGGGAAATATTCGAATGCGGCACTCTTATGGAAATAACCGCAATAGAAAAAGGCAGTCTGATAATGAAAGCATACGACAGCGATGAAAAAAATATATTCAGGGAAGGCAACGTATTCACAACTCTGCACAAAAATTATATTGTAGAAACCATAGGAGATTTTCACAGGCACGTAACAATCGCAATGACGCCCGACAAAATATCAGGAATTCTTACCGCAAAAGATGTACTTGAAATGTCTGCGGATATCAATAATGACAAAAACATGATTGCAATAATTCCGTTTTTATTCAGTGATGCGGACTCCGCGACAATAGCGCTCAAAATAAGAAAGACCGTTGACATTTTTCATAGCTCTGACGTATTCAGGAACATAAAATCAACCGCCATGCTGCTTGACATTCTTTCTTTGGCGACCACGCGGTCGGTTGAGATAGCACAAAAAGAAATTTCCGGTATAAGACGATATAACCATACTCTTTACTGTCAGCAGGCAATGCGTTATATAGCCGCTCACATAAGAGAACCGATAAATGTAGAAGAAATAGCCGAATCCATGAATGTCAGCTACGGGCATCTCAGCCGTCTTTTCAAAAAGCAGACGAACTTCACACTTGTAGACTATATAAACAAAGAAAAAGTCCGCAAAATGGAGGAACTCCTGTGGACAAAAAAAATGTCCGTTTCCGAAGTTGCTCAGGGCGTAGGTATAAGCGATGAAAAGTATGCTTCACGTTTGTTCCGCAGATATACGGGACTCACAATAAGCTCGTATGTAAAGCTGTACAGAAAATAATATAATAAAAATATAATTTCCACAAATGCAGAAAGGCTCCACATCATCGGAATCACATCCGACGACGAGGATCTTTTGTTTTGTTCTGTATTGCCGCATTAAAAGAGTTGTCTCATTTTTCCGCGCGCGTAATACTTATTTAAATAAAAGGTTCAAATTTATATCTGCCAAAAATACGGCAGCATAAGACAGCGTCATATGGAAAAGCGATGCATTCGATTTTGTGTCTTTCCCCCAACTTTCAAAAGTTGTAGTAGCCCCTTCATTTAGCATACGAAGCCACGCGCCCGGATCACAGATTGTCTGAAGAATCAGTTCTTTCTTATTCTGACGCACAAGACCTTCCAGCAACGGAAATGCGCCGAACAGTGACACCGAATGAATGTTTCGATTCTTTATTATTTGCAGAATTTGTTCTTTGCAGGCATCATCGGGACACAGCTCAAATGCAAAAGGAAATATATTGCCTATCATGCTTATATGTTCCGTATGGATTCCGTCTTTGAACAAATGCTTTTCGGGAACATAAAACGCTTTTACAAATGCTTTGATAAGCGGTTTATCGTCCCTATAAACGCTATATCCGAGCTCCTTTGCCATTTTATTCGCTGTTTTAATCGCCTCAATATAATAAGCGTTGATAGCAATATGAGTTTCGGTGCAAATTTGTCCCTGCCCAATGTCTACATCGTATCCGTCACGGAAATGGTCCGGCCATTCCACTACACACCATTTATCCAGATCGGAAATCAAAAAGTCTTTTTCGTAATTTTTTCGGTAAGCCTCCAAAAGATTTATGACCTTTGTATAGTTTTCCCGCAAATATTCCGTATCGCCCGTATAGCGAAAATGCCATAGGATCAATTTAACAAGCATCAAAGGGAATTCCGCTATTTCCTGAATAAACGAGCAATTCAGACACGTAATCAAAGTATCCGCTATGAAATCTGTGGTGAATGCATTGTCAATCAGCTTTCTTGCGATACTGTCGTCATTTGTCAAAATCATATGAGTAAGCGCCGTGTAACAGCCGTCTCCGAGATACTCGCCTTTCTCACGCTCCATGCAATCAAGTACAGCTTCCTGCACTCCGTATTTCTGTGTATTCACGCATAGCTGCCATATATTCGCAATATCCGCATTTTGTTTATAAATATCTTTCAGCTCAGCCTTCAATTCAAAAGGATAGTGCCTTGCCAATAAAAATACCTCTTGAACTTCACACTCTTCCGGCAATATAAGCTCCGCATACCGAAAAGCCTTGTAATCAAATTGTTCCAATTCGCAAATACCGTCAGAAAGAATCCAAGATTCCTCATATATGCAGTTTGCACGGAGGTTATAACGCACGCCGCCGTCTCCGTTCAGTTCCTGCCCCATATGAATTATGATTTTATCACCGCTGTTTCCGCGGACTTTTGCATATAGGCTGCCTGCATAAGTGGAACCGAAATCCCAAAATACAATATTGCCTTTTGCTGTGCTTTTGACAGGAAATATTTTTTCAAAAGTAAGCATTTTTGTTTTTTGCGGTAAAAGAGTATGGTCGGCGGTCTGCGACAATTTTGCTTGCATCCATGAGCTGTCGTCAAATGTTGTTTTTTCAAACCCGACTTCGGCGGCTCTTGAATCGTATTCTTCGAGGAAACCTGTGTCACAACCAAATGTTCCTATTTCCTTATATGCGGAATGTACGGCAGTTTTAACTGTTTCGTCACTGCATATTGCCAGATGTCCGTTTACTTCCAGATCAAAAATTAATCCGTGACGATTGTCTCCGCTTTGCCATACACGATTAATAAGCCCTTGATAAAGCGTATGAACCGCAATTAAATTTTCACCTTGTTTCAGATATTCCGAAACATCAATTTCATTATAATTGTATATGTGATAATAAGAGGCGGCGGGACCCTGTGCAACAAATTGTCCGTTAATATACAACTTGTAATAATCGTCTGCCGAAATATAAATAACAGCCTTTTTTATCGCCTCATTACAAGCAAACGATTTACGAAATAAAATATGCCTGTCCCTGTGCAGTGAGCAGTCAAGATTGAGCCGTTGAAGCTGACGTGAAAATACATTTCGTGCAGGTGTTTTAAAAAATTCATCATCGGTAATCCATTTGCCGCAAAATAAGTGCAATTTCTGTTGAGTGCTCATAAAAACCTCCTTTTCGGTATAAACATAATCATTTTTTTGTAAGACAAACGATGCTTTCAATGTGTTTGGTGTTCGGGAACATATCGAATAAATGTGCGTCTTTGGCTATGTAACCGCCTTTATTCAAAAGCTTTATGTCTTCGCACAGGCTTTGTGCGTCACAGGAAAGATATATTATATGTTCCGGTTTAAACTTTATTATTGAATTACATACCCGTTCTCCGAGACCTTTTCTCGGAGGGTCTACGAAAAACAGAGTGTTCGGCTGAACGCTGAGCTTTGGGAGTATGTTGTTGCAATCTCCGCACACAAAATGTATTTTATTTTCGAGATTATTCAATGCGGCAAGCTCTTTTGCGTCATTCACCGCACCGGGCACTATTTCTATTGAGGTAACATCGTATCCGCGCGACGCAAAAAGAAGGCTTGTTATGCCTATTCCGCTGTACGCATCCACAACGGCAGTGGGATTTATAGCGGCTG
>CAJLXE010000023.1 GCA_905210525.1 uncultured Clostridia bacterium
GGCGCACAGGAGCAGCCACTGACGGAGCTGGCACAGCTGTGTGTGGACGCGGCTGTCTATAAGAAGGCAGCGAAGGAGCGGCCGGGCGTCGTTTCCCTGCGCAAAAAAGCGTTTGAGGATGTGCTTGAACTTTCTTTCGAGCGCATGAGTAAAAGTCTGGTGGGCCGATTGAAGATTGCGCTGATGCGCGGATATCTGGACGGCCGCTGGGAATGTGAGAAAAAGCTGATGCAGGGAATTGAAAAAATCCGGGGACTTGAGCATGCTCAGACGACGGCGGAGCTGATTGAGGCGGTGGACGCACTTTATAATACGCTGCTGGATCAGAGCTTTGAGAAAAAGCACGGGGCATTAAGTGAGGTGCTTGACACGACGCTGGAAGATTTGCAGGAGTTCGACTGGAGAGAGTATCTGGAGGAAGAAAGCCTGGAGGATTTTCTGGAGGAATATCTCAAGCGTTTAAACAGCCGTATCGTCAGTCTGGACGAGATGGAAGACGAGGAAGAGAAGGAGAAAACGCAGGGCAGAAGGCGAGTGGTCGTGATCGATGAGAAAGCTGCTGCAAAAATGTATTCCTATATAGAATTGAATTATGGGAAAACGTATTTGAATGATCGGGAACAAAAGAGTATGTGCAAACGTCTCTGCCACGGTGCACACGCAGACTGCAGTCTGTATTTTACAGACGGGATTCTGAAAAATCCAGTCCTCAGCAATGCACAGTATGTCAACGCGAAACGCCATAGTGAGAAGAACCGGGTGATGTACCGCAACAATAAAAATATGATTGTCGCTGTGCGTATGGTTATTCTCCGGGCCGCCGCCGTTTTTCTCAATATATGCGATTGCACCCCACTTGATTTTTCCCATTTCGTTAAACAACTTTTAGCCCAAAAGCCCTTGTGCCCTTCCGGGGTAATAAATAAATCTTCCATTAATCATAATCCTCCAACATAATTTATTTTTGTCTCTTTCACAATAAACCTGTATAAATAACAGCAATGCCTTTTTATTCAATATTGTTTTATGCGTACCCAAATTTTCTTCATTCGCAAAAGTTGATTTTTCCCAAGCTCAGCCCGAAACGTTTTTATCTGAGCAAAACCATTCCCTATTCATGTCCGTTCCGTTTCGGTAAAAAATACGGTCTGCGCTTTCATTGAAATTTTTCTGACCTCATAGCCGTATGCAAGCAATTCTTTTTTGTATTTCAGGAAAGAGTGGTCAAGCGGTATGCCCGAAATTTCCGCGATTTTATCAAAGGTTAATGTTAATTGCGGCTGACCGCTTGCCTGTATGTACTTCCAGAGTGCATCGTACTTGCTCATATTGTTCTCCTTTGTAATTCCTTGTGATATCATTCCGAATGTCGATTACGGCAAACGCGCTGTTTTTCACAACGCTTTCCCTCAGCAAAATTTAACAAGTCAGTCAATTTTCAGACATACTTTTCGATAAATTCCTTAAGACCCGGGATATTTTCCGCTTTCCAATAGCGATTGCAGTCAGGCGTCCTGTTCAGAAGCAGTTTATTATAAAGCTCCCTGCGAAGTGTTGCAGGATCGCGAAAAAGCGTCCATTCATTCAGAAGACCGTTGATTTCCTGTTCGGTATATTGCTGTCCGGACTCAATTTTCTCTGCCAGATACCAAAGCGCAATCAGCTTTTTCTTGTATTTCGCCGGCATTTGCGTCAACCGTCCATCGCTGTCCAAAAACGGCGTTAAATCGGATATTTCGTTCTCCATTACTTAATCACCTCTATTTGTCGCCTTTAATGTTTTTGAAGTTCATTGCTCCCACAAGGCAGCCGAATGCCCCCGCTCCCAACAGCGCCGCATAAAGCCACAACCTCATAAAAGCAAAAATACAGCCTGCAAGCAGCATCAGCACCCCCGCAGCCGCCAATAATCTTACTGTCGTTTGTTTCATTTTATATTTCCACACTCCCTCAGCATCATTGCTATTTCCTGCAATGACTGCCTTTCAATCGCCTCATCTGTACATTTCCGTACATAAAAACACCCATCTCTGATTCCTGAAAAGCTAAAATACAGCTCCTGTGATACCATTGTCTCGAACATACGGTTTTCCTCATACCGTGAAGTAAATATGCGCGTTCCGAATACATCTGTAAGGTACGGATACGTTGTGTACATCCGCATATCCACGCGGTCATCAAAGCTCATCAAAAGCAGTGGGAACGTTCCCGTGCAGCCGGATTCTATAACAAGGATTCTTTCCGCGTCAATATTCCTCAACATTGTACGTAGGATATTCTCAGCCTCCGGATATGCTGCAATTATTTTTCTCATATCCGACAAAACAGCTCCCCAAAACGATCGGCTGTCCGTATATTCGGATTCCAACGCTCTGTAAACCGAAGCACGGATTTCATCATCCGCATTTTGCTGTCCTGTGAGCACCGCAAATGACTTTCTGCTGAGCAGCCACGGGTAAATACGTTTTCTGCCCCGTCCGAGGTAATAAACATACGGCAGAAGCGTATCACGCAAAAGAAAAATATACGCCGTTTTATCGTCGTACCCGATCCACCGGCAAAAACTGTGCAGTCTTTCGGCAGTCGGATTCAAAGGTGTATAAGTCGCATTATTTGCCTTGCATACGGCTTGCAGCAGTGCGCGATTCAGTTCCGTTTCATGCATTGAATATGAAATATCTCCGGTATCCACAATGTGCTTCTCCGCAGGCGTCAGACCTTTGGAATACACATCATCACCGACAGCACAAAGCGTTTCGGCATAATTTCCGTTCAGATATTCACGCAGTCTTGACACACAGCAAAATTCTTTTTCAAGCCGCTCGTTTAATTCGGTATAGCCCTCATCGGCAAGATCGTCCAGCATACGCAAAAGCATACGGGCACGACGCAAGCTATCTTGCGTTACGGAATTATTCTCCAGTTTTTGTAGTTCATTACGGTAAAAACTCAAGTTATACGAAATGAAACCCATTCCTGTTACTCTCCCCAAGACGTATGCAGAACACATTTTCATCGGATCCGCTTTCGGGCCATGCTCTTTTGGTATGCAGAATTTACTGCATTTTGCCGTCATTTATTTTCTGCCTGTTTCGGATTTTACAAGCAGCATCATAGCCTGAAATTCGGTAGACAGCATCTGCCCGAGCTGTTCCTCAGAAAAGCGGCAAACCCGCGTCGCGCACAAAGCACCGACGCCAAATGTGTATATCCAGACATTTTCAAAAAGCACCTTCGCCTCTTTCTCATTCATACCGTACTCTTTTTGAATCAGTCCTATGCAGTTTTCTGCCGTGGGGCCAAGCTCCCCGAACACGTCGTCAAAGCCTACTGCGTTTCGGTTTTCCTGCATAAAGAGCAGTTGATACAGCTTAGGCTCTTTCGCTCCGAACAGCACCATCTGCATTCCCACCTGCTTGAAAAGCGGCATGTCCAATTTCTGCTCCGCATAGCTCTCAAACCTACGCATAGCGGCATTACGCACTTCATCCTGCACTTCTTTCATACTGTTGAATACCGTGAAAATAGGACGTGCGGAACTGCCGAGTGCTTCACCCAGTTCCTTGGCAGTCAGCGCTTCAACGCCCTTTTGTGAGACAATATCCAGCGCAGTCTGCACGATTTCTTTCTTTGTAAATTTCGGTTTCGGCGGCATACTCATTCTCCTTATTATATAAAATGCTCGTTTTGAAACGTTCGTTTCACATTGAGCATTTTAATTATAACCGCAATGTATATATTTGTCAATAACATTCAAAAAAAAATTTACAAAAACCTCTAAACACTTATATACATGAGTTCTGTTTTGTAAAATCAGTTCCAATGCAACATTCGGAATTTTATTTCCGATAAAAATAAAAAAGCCGGCACACAAATTAAATTTTATGTGCCGGTCTTACCGTTTAAATTTTCGTATTTATCATTATAAACAGCCTGTATATTTTCCGCCCGATACAGCCGTCAATTATTCAGCGCCGGCGGATTAAGGGAAACATCGTCATAAAGAACCAACATAGGCGGTGCGCCCTGAGTAATGCAGGCTTCTGTAACAACGCATTTTTTCACATCGCTTCGCGACGGCAACTCAAACATGGCGTCCATGAGTACCTCTTCAAGAATAGATCTCAGACCTCTTGCGCCGGTATTTCTCTTTATCGCCTCTTTAGCAATAGCCCTGAGCGTTTTCTCGGGAACCTCCAAAGTAATTCCGTCCATCTCAAAAATCTTTTTGAACTGTTTTACTATTGAATTTTTAGGTTCGGAAAGAATCCTTACAAGATGATCCTCCGTAAGATCGTGAAGCGTAACCACTATCGGCAATCTTCCGACAAATTCCGGAATAAGTCCGAATTTGAGAAGATCCTGCGGCTGAACGTCTGCCAGTATATCGCCGAGTCTCTTTTCGGTTTTACTGTGAACATCCGCATTAAAGCCCATTCCCATCACGGTTTCTCTTGCGGATATTATTTTTTCTATACCCGCAAACGCGCCTCCGCACACAAACAGTATGTTTGTTGTATCTATCTGTATACATTCCTGCTGAGGATGCTTTCTGCCTCCCTGCGGCGGTACATTTGCCACCGTGCCTTCCATAATTTTAAGCAACGCCTGCTGAACGCCTTCACCGGAAACATCTCGTGTTATGGAAACATTCTCCTGCTTTTTACATATCTTATCGATTTCATCTATATATATAATTCCGCGTTCCGCTTTTTCTATATCAAAATCGGCCGCCTGAATCAATTTTAACAGCACATTTTCAACGTCCTCACCGACGTATCCTGCTTCTGTGAGCGCCGTTGCGTCCGACATGGCAAAAGGCACGTTCATAAATTTCGCAAGATTCTGGATAAGGTACGTCTTGCCTGTTCCCGTAGGTCCCAGAAGAAGCACATTGCTCTTCTGTATTTCAAGCCCGTCTTCGTTTTCACCCAAATTATTGTTAAGGCGTTTGTAATGGTTATATACCGCAACGGACAAATATTTTTTTGCCGTATCCTGCCCTATAACATACTGGTTAAGATAATCGTACATTTCCTTCGGAGTCGGAAAATCCGTATTTATATTTTCTGAATCTTCCTCCTCGGCCGTAATTATCTTCATGCATTCACGAACGCATTTATCACAAATATGAACGCCCGTTCCCGCAATCATCTGATTTACTTCCTCGGATGTAGCTCCGCAAAAAGAACACCTTGCATAAATTCTGTCACTGTAATTCGGCATATAACAATTTACCCTTTCATTGCGTTAATATTTTCAGATTACTTCTTACTTGCCACAACATCGTCCACAAGTCCGTAAGCTTTAGCTTCCGCGGCCGTCATGAAATGGTCTCTGTCTGTGTCGAATTCCACCTGTTCAACAGGCTTGCCCGTCATATTTGCGAGCAATTCATTCAACGTCTTTTTTGTTTTAACAAGATTCTCCGCGTGTATCAAAACATCCGACGCCTGACCGCCCAAGCCGTATGCAAGCGGCTGATGAATCATTATATTACTGTACGGAAGCGCAAAGCGTTTTCCCTTTGTGCCCGCTGCGAGCAAAAACGCCGCCATAGATGCCGCCATACCTATACAAATCGTAGATATGTCACATTTTATATACTGCATAGTATCATAAATAGCCATTCCTGCGGTAACAGAGCCTCCGGGGCTGTTTATATACAGCGTTATATCTTTATCAACGTTATCTGCTTCGAGAAACAGCATCTGTGCCACAACAAGATCAGCCATTTCGGTTGTTATTTCTCCGCTTATAAAAATTATGCGTTCCATAAGCAAACGCGAAAATATGTCGTACTGACGTTCGCCCTTGCTTGTCTGTTCAATAACGTACGGTATCAAATTCATAATATTCCTCCGTTTTACAGTATTCAATATATACGCATTCACGCATATATATTCTTATATCAAATCTAATGACAAGAGCCGATGCAAAACCCGGTATCGCCTTATCCGTCAAACAACACTCCTCTCGCGGACACAGCATACGCATTAAAACAATACGTGCCGATCCCCGGGGAAAATTTTGTCATACCGGATGTCATGAAGTTTCACATCAGCTCAGTATTACACTCGGTAAGTCTTACCTTACAAATATATCCGTTTGCCGTAAAAATTATTCACTCTGCAAAAAATAAGTAATTACATTACTCTTTAACAGGAGCATCGACATAAACCGCATTATTTTTAAGCAGATCTATTGTCTTTGCCGAAACAATTCTGCCCTTTACGTATGAATTGTCGTGAGCAAACATTTCTTTTACTTTATCGAGTTCAAGCTTTGCTTCATCCGCAAGCTTTGCGTATTCCGCTTCAATTTCCTCGTCCGTTGCCTCAACAGCCTCTTCCACTGCTATTTTTTCGAGCACGAGCTGAGCCTTAACGGTTTTTGCCGCCTCATCCTTGTACTGCTCACGGATTTTATCCATTGTTGTACCCATGTACTGCAAATACTGCTCGAAAGAAATTCCCATGCTCTGTATGCGGTAACCCATGTCTTCAACCATGTTGTCTATCTGTGTTTCGATCATGCCGTTGGGGATATCAATCTGTGTGCCTTCCGCAATCTTATCGATAAGCGCATTTTCCATTTCTCTCTCTGCACGCTTTTCCGCAGCCTCGTTAAGACGCTTCTCAACGCTTGCCTTATACTCTGCAAATGTTTCAAACTCGCTTACGTCCTTGGCGAACTCATCGTCAAGCTCGGGCATTTCTTTATACTGTATTTCGTTTACTTTTACCGCAAAAACAGCATCCTTACCCTTAAGCTCTTCGCTGTGGTAATCCTCGGGGAATTTTACGTTAATATCCTTTTCTTCGCCTGTCTTCATTCCTACCATCTGCTCTTCAAAGCCCGGAATAAATGTATGCGAACCGAGAACTATCGAATAATTATCGGCAGCGCCGCCTTCAAAAGCTTCGCCGTTTACTGTGCCCTTATAATTTATGTTAAGTCTGTCGCCGTCTTTAGCCGCATAATCAGCTTCTGCGTCTATCCAACGCGAATTGCGGTTTCTTACCGCTTCTATATCCGCATTGATATCGTCTTCCGTAACAGGGTAAGACTTCTTTTCAACCTCTATGCCCTTATACTGACCGAGTTCAAATTCAGGCTTAACAAAAACTTCGGCTGTGAAAACGAAATCCTGACCGCCTGCCATATTTACTATATCAACATCAGGTCTGTCAACGGGATAAATGCCCTCATTTTTAACAGCCTCTTCGTATGCTTTCGGCACTGCGTCATTGAACGCTTCCTCATAAAAAATGCTTTCGCCGTATGTTCTCTCAATAACTTTTCTGGGAGCCTTGCCCGGGCGGAAACCGTGTATATTTATTTTGCCCTTCATTTTGTTATACGCGGTATTCATTGATTTTTCAAAAGCTTCCGCGTCAACAGTAATCTCCATCTTCACTTTATTTGTGCCGATTTTTTCCGTTACAACCTTCACTTATCTTTCCTCCTGATAAAGGTAATCATATTTATGTAAATAAATTTTTTACCAAAGCAATTAACTTCCGTGGTAAAACCTGCCTTATTTACCACGTACAAGTAATTATACCAATTTTTTTGTTTTTTAGCAATACCCTTTATTGAATTTTTTAATAAAAATCCGAATATTTTATGCAAAATACGTCCGTTTGCCGAAAAAATACCGCAAACATGACATAAAAAATCATTTTCCGGACGAATAATGCATCAGGTAATTGACTTCATCCTTTGTAAGGTAGCGCCATTTTCCTTTTTCAAGACGCGTATCGCGCAGTTCGCCTATTGCCGTGCGTCTGAGATACAGCACCTTACCGCCGACAGCTTCAAACATTCTTCTTACCTGACGTTTTTTGCCTTCTCTTATTTTAACCGAAAATTTATTTGCGTCTTTTCTTATTACCGTTGCCGGGGATGTCACAAATCCGTCCTCTATCTGCACTCCGCGTCTCAACATATCAAGCGCTTCCTCGTCAACGGGCTCAGCCGTGCGTACAAAATATGTCTTTTCACATTCGTATCGCGGATGCATAAGATGATTTGCAAATTCTCCGTCATTCGTAAGAATCAGCAGTCCCTCGGTATTAAGATCAAGTCTGCCTACCGGGAAAACTCTTTCCGGCACATCCACAAGGTCAAGTACCGTCGGTCTGCCGTGATCGTCCGAGGCTGTGGTAACATATCCCTTTGGCTTGCTCAAAAGAATATACACCTTCTTTTCTTCCGGAAAAATCGGTCGGCCGTCAAGCGTCACCTCATCGTATCCCTCATCCACCGACACGCCCATTTCCGTAACCGTAACACCGTTTACCGAAACCCTGCCTGCCGCTATCATTTCTTCCGCCGCACGTCTTGACGCCGCGCCGCAGCTCGCTATATATTTTTGCAGTCTCATCATTTTTGTTGCTCTTTATCTTTTTTAAGCGACTCAATAAAACGTTTTATATTGCTTCTGTGCTCTTTTATTCTGGTGTACAGATTATCTTCCCCTGAAATCTCTTCAAATTTCTGAAGCGCTTCCTTTTGTTTTTTATTCAGTTTTGACGGTGTTTCCACAATTACCGTAACAAACAAATCGCCTCTCTGGGTACTGTGAAGTCGTGTTACGCCCTGATTTTTAATTCTTATTACGGTTCCGGACTGTATTCCCTCGGTGAGCTTATACTTCATTGTGCCGTCAAGGGTAGGAATATCTATCTCTCTGCCGAGCGCCGCGTCAACAAACGTTACGGGTACGTCGCAGTAAAGATTGTACTCCTCTCTTGTGAATATGCTGTGTTTTTTCACATAAACAGCTATGTACAGGTCGCCGTTAGGTCCGCCGTTTTCGCCCGGATTGCCCTCGCCTCTTAGCGGTATTGCCTGGTTATCATCTATACCGGCGGGAATAGTAACGTTTATTTTACGTTTTACCCTGTTTACTTTTGCTCCCGAGCACTTTGGACACGGCTGTTCGTATATCTTTCCTGTGCCACGGCACTTATCGCACTGCCTTGCCCTAACCGTTCTGCCGAAAATTCCGTTTACGGTTTCTCTTATTTCACCCGTACCCGAGCAGGTCGGACACGTTTTGGGTTCGGTACCGGGTTTACCGCCCGTACCTCCGCATTCCGCACATTTCTCGTTTCTTATGACCTCAACAGTCTTTTTGCATCCGAATACAGCCTCTTCAAAAGTAATATTTAAATCGTACTGCACATCGCTTCCGCGTCTGGGGCCGTTTGCACTGCGTCTTGCGCCGCCCGAAAAGCCTCCCGAAAATACGCTTTCAAATATATCCTCAAATCCTCCGAAGCCCGAAAAGCCTCCCGAAAATACGTTGCCGTCGGCAGAGCCGTATGTATCGTAATTGTTTCTTTTTTCCGCGTCGCCGAGTACGCTGTACGCTTCGTTTATTTCTTTGAATTTCTCTTCCGATTCCGCCGAATGTCCGTTAAGATCCGGATGATATTTTTTTGCAAGATTTCTGTATGCCTTTTTTATTTCATCGGCAGAAACTGTTTTTTCAACGCCGAGTACCGCGTAATAATCCTTACTCAAGAGAAGTTCCCTCCGCTCAATATTTAAATATTTGGAATACAGCCTTTTTCAAAGCTCCATTCCGAATACATACCGTGATATTATACTAAATATCATCAAAAAATGCAATACCTGAAAACAAAGCAGACCGCACAGAATCGGGGCGCTTTGCATAACGCCCCGATAAAGTACGGCAATTAAATCAGCTCTGTATTGTTTTATATCGCGCTGCGAACATTATTTGTCGTCGTCTACAACCTCATAATCTGCATCCGCAACGTCATCGTTTGAAGAAGAAGCGCCTGCGCCCGGGTTCTGACCCTGTGCGCCCTGCTGCTGATATATCTTACCGAATACATCGTAAGAAACCTTTGTGAGAGAATCCGTGCCGGCTTTTATCTTATCCGTATCATTGCTCTCAACCGCTTTCTTGAGCTCTGCTATTTCAGCGTTTATCTTGTCCTTATCAGCCGCGGTTATCTTATCGCCCATTTCGCCGATAGTCTTTTCCGTCTGATAAATCAACGTATCCGCATGATTCTTTGCCTCAACAGCGTCCTTTTTCTTCTTATCCTCTGCGGCAAAACGTTCAGCCTCTTTTACAGCCTTATCAATCTCATCGTTTGAGAGATTTGTCGAAGCCGTAATTGTAATATTCTGCTCTTTGCCTGTACCCTTATCGATAGCCGATACCTTAACAATACCGTTTGCGTCTATATCGAACGTAACCTCAATCTGCGGAACGCCTCTGGGTGCCGGAGCAATGCCGTCAAGATTGAATCTGCCTATTGTCTTGTTGTCGGCAGCCATTTCTCTTTCGCCCTGAAGAACATGAACCTCAACGCTTGTCTGACCGTCTGCGGCAGTTGAGAATATCTGGCTTCTCTTTGCCGGAATCGTTGTATTTCTTTCAATCAGCTTTGTGAATACGCCGCCGAATGTTTCAATACCCAATGAAAGCGGAGTTACATCAAGGAGCAATACGTCTTTTACATCGCCGCCGAGTACGCCGCCCTGAATAGCCGCACCTACCGCAACACATTCATCCGGGTTGATACCCTTATGCGGTTCTTTACCCGTTACCTTCTTAACTGTTTCCTGTACGAGCGGTACACGTGAAGATCCGCCTACAAGAAGAACCTTATCTATTTCGTTTACGGATATGCCCGAATCCTTGATAGCGTTCTTCATAGGAATTATTGTGGATTCAACAAGATCGCCTATGAGTTCGTTGAGTTTTGCTCTTGTAAGAGTCATGTCAAGATGCTTAGGACCTGTTGCGTCCGCTGTAATGAACGGAAGATTTATGTTTGTGGACATAACGCCGGAAAGCTCGATTTTAGCTTTTTCAGCCGCTTCCTTAAGTCTCTGCATAGCCATTTTGTCCGCACGGAGATCGATTCCGTTTTCTTTCTTGAATTCTGTTGCAAGGTATTCTATGATTCTCTGGTCGAAGTCATCGCCGCCGAGCATATTGTTACCGTTTGTTGCGAGAACTTCAAATACGCCGTCGCTTATTTCAAGTATGGATACATCGAATGTACCACCGCCGAGGTCGTAAACCAATATCTTCTGGCTTTCGTCCTTTTCAAGACCGTATGCAAGAGCGGCAGCAGTAGGTTCGTTTATAATTCTGAGAACCTCAAGACCCGCAATTTTACCCGCGTCTTTTGTAGCCTGTCTCTGGCTGTCGCTGAAGTAAGCAGGAACCGTGATAACAGCCTGTGTTACGGGTTCGCCGAGATATGCTTCTGCATCCGTTTTGAGTTTCTGAAGTATCATAGCGGAAATCTCTTGCGGAGAATATGTTTTGTCATCAATATGAACCTTTGCGTCCGTACCCATTTTACGTTTTATTGAAGATACCGTATGATCCGGGTTTGTTATAGCCTGACGCTTTGCAACCTGACCTACAAGTCTTTCTCCGTTCTTTGCGAATGCAACAACAGAAGGTGTTGTTCTTGCTCCTTCCGCATTAGCTATTACGACGGGTTCTCCGCCTTCCATAACGGCAACACACGAATTTGTTGTTCCCAAGTCAATACCAATTATTTTTCCCATAATAAAAACCTCCTTAATATGAGTTTGTATCAATAAATTTTTTAACCGATATCGGTTATTTTGCTACTTTTACCATGCTGAATCTCAGCACTTTGCCTTTTCTCATGTACCCTTTCTGGAAAACCTGCGTTATCTTGTTTTCCTCGGTACCGTCTTCCGCCTCTTCCTGCATTACCGCATTATGAAAATTCGGATCGAATATGTCTGTTTCTATTTCGCACACATCAAGCTTGTCGAATATGTCGTTTGTCTGTCTGAGCAACAGATCTATTCCCTTGCAGAAAGCCTCGTCTCCGAAAGCTCTTGCCGCTTCGGCAGCTCTTTCAACGTTATCAAGCAAAGGTAAAAACTGCTTTACGGTTTCGTTTATTCCGTCCTCGGTAGCGTCGGATATAGCATTTTTATTTCTGCGTTTATAGTTTTCAAAATCAGCCTGTATCCTCTGCGCCGCCAGCAGATATTCATCGGCTTTGTCCTGTGCCGCCTTTACTTTATCCGCTTCCGTCTGCTCTGCCTGTGCGTTTTCTGCCTCCGTCTGTTCTTCCGGCTGCTCAAGCTCGCACTCTTCATCTGTGTTTTTGTTTTTTTTATCTTTGTTCATTCAGTAACGCCCCTTTCACTGCTTATTTTCTTCCTGCCCGGGACGTCCTTCGTCCAAAGCGATCAGATGCTGTGTAAGCTTATCAACAACGTTATCAATAAGCGATACAACCTTAGGATAATTCATTCGTTTGGGTCCTATTATTCCCACCGAACCGTATACCTTTTTGTTTACGCAATATGTCGCCGTTATAACGCTGAAGCTCTTCATTTCGTCTATAGGATTTTCTTCTCCTATATGAATACTTACACCCTCCTCGGCGGTTCCGTCCGCAAGATCGAACATAAGCTCCTTTTTCTTCATAAGTGAGAAAAATTCTTTTGCCTTCACAATGTCGCTGTATTCCGGTATATCAAGTATATTGTTCAAGCCCTCCATATATACCTTACGTTTGCTTTGCACATCCACCGTTTCGGAAATCGCGTCCACAAGACTGTTGAAAAACTCTTTGTCTTTTGCGAACCCGTCCTTTACCGAATCATAAACGGTGTCGTTGAAATTATTCAAACGTCTGCCCCTGAAATAATAATTCAGCTTTTCCGAAATCTTATCCAGATAGCTCTCGTCCATATCGTAAGGCTTCCTTATGAGGAGATCCTTTACTATGCCTGTATCCGTAACAACGACAAGCAAAACAAAATTCTCGTCGACCGGAATAAGCTTGATGTTTTTTATAACAACGTTGTCGAGCCTCGGACCTACCGCTATTGCGGTATAATTTGAAATATCGGAAAGTGTTTTTGCCGTAAGCATCAGCAGATCCTCAAGCTGTGACGACTTTTTTTCGTACACATCCTTTATATAGTTTGCCTCGTCCTGCGACAAAGCGTTGACCTGCATGAGTTTATCGACATAAAATCTGTACGCCTTATCCGACGGGATTCTGCCGGACGACGTATGCAGTTGTCTGAGGAATCCCATTTCCTCAAGATCCGCCATTTCGTTTCTTATTGTTGCCGAACTCAGTTCATTGTTATATTTTTTTGCTATCGTTCTGGAGCCGATAGGTTCGGCTGTAACGATATAATCATCTATTATGGTTCTTAAAATCGCCAGCTTACGGTCTCCTAACAGCATACTTAACACCACCTTTTGTTAGCACTCTCACTCGTTGAGTGCTAACTGTCTATATTGTATCACTATTTCTGTAAATGTCAATACCTTTTTTAAAATTTTTTAAAAATTTTTCTGCGTTGTCAAATGATATGAACCATTTGGAGAAAATCATGCC
>CAJLXE010000024.1 GCA_905210525.1 uncultured Clostridia bacterium
GCGTGGACTACCAGGGTATCTAATCCTGTTTGCTCCCCACGCTTTCGTGCCTCAGTGTCAGTTGCAGTCCAGAAAGCCGCCTTCGCCACCGGTGTTCCTCCTAATCTCTACGCATTTCACCGCTCCACTAGGAATTCCGCTTTCCCCTCCTGTACTCAAGCCACGCAGTTTCAGATGCAGCCCCGGAGTTAAGCCCCGGTATTTCACATCTGACTTGCATAGCCACCTACGCACTCTTTACGCCCAGTAAATCCGGACAACGCTCGCCCCCTACGTATTACCGCGGCTGCTGGCACGTAGTTTGCCGGGGCTTCCTCATTAGGTACCGTCTTCTTCTCGTCCCTAATGACAGAGCTTTACGACCCGAAAGTCTTCTTCGCTCACGCGGCGTCGCTGGGTCAGAGTTTCCTCCATTGCCCAATATTCCCCAATGCTGCCTCCCGTAGGAGTCTGGGCCGTATCTCAGTCCCAATGTGGCCGTCCACCCTCTCAGGCCGGCTAATCATCGTTGCCTTGGTGGGCCGTTACCTCACCAACCAGCTAATGATGCGCGAGTCCGTCTTATACCGGATTTCTCCTTTAACTCTTCTTCCATGCGGATTTCTTGTTCTATGCGGTATTAGCTAAGATTTCTCTTAGTTATCCCCCTGTATAAGGTTGGTTACTCACGTGTTACTCACCAGTCCGCCACTCGGAATCGTACCGAAGCACAATTCCTCGTTCGACTTGCATTTGTTAAGCACGCCGCCAGCGTTCGTCCTGAGCCAGGATCAAACTCTCATATAATCTTTATGAGTATTTGATTTCTCAAATTCTTTTTTGTTTGTTTCTGCCTCTTTCCTTACTTGCTGTGCTGTTATTTTTTCAAGGTTCTTTTTGCTCTCCGTAGAAAGCTTGTTTATTATACATCATTTCTCAATTTTTGTCAAGCACTTTTTTCAAAGTTTTTCAAAATTTGCTTTTGATGTATTCCGTTCGACACGAACTTTTTTATTATACATCGTTTCTCGGTTTTTGTCAAGTACTTTTTTCAAAGTCAAAAAAACTTTTTGCGATGTCGTAAGCTCAAACGCGAACTTATTTATTATACATCACTTTTTCGTTTTTGTCAATACCCTTTTCAGGTTTTTGATACTTTTTGAAAAGTTGTGATGTAACTCGTTTGTTTCGAGCTTGTTTATTATACAACATTTGTTATTTTTTGTCAAGTACTTTTTTGTATCTCGCAAAATTACTGTGAACTGTATCCCCTGCTCCAAACGTGCCTGCGTATTATACACCCTTTATCCTTTTTTGTCAAGCGGAAAATGGTAAAATTTGTTGAATTTTGTCGAGCTGCCCAATGATGGGCGACAACATCATAAATTATCAATGACGATCTTTTATTATGCAACTGTTCGTTCGGAAATAAATATGACTTATTTTTCCGAAAACTATTGACAAACAGACCGACTTGCGGTAATATAATGCTGATGAATATGACGGCAAGGTATGTATAAACCTGTATCTCCGGAGCAGGTTTATCCGTAATCAAAATTCTGCGTTTTCGGAGAGGCAACTCTGCTGTCCGAAGCAATAAAACGTATATCCGTCTCAAATCTTTTAATTTGAGACGTTTTTTTATGTAGAATCTTATGCTTGTGCCGACAATCCAACGGAGGAAAAAACATTATTATGACAACAGAATTTGCTGACAGAAAAAAGCTTGCAAAAGAACTTCTTTCAAGAAAAGATTACAGACCGTTTCCGAAATACGATGACAGAGACGCATGGGCAAATGTAAATCCGGAACTGAGAGCAAGATATTTAAATGATGATATAAAAAAGAAAATACTTGAATACGAATCCTCCGCGCTCGTGGCAACGGGTTACATGGATCTGTACAGAACCGGCAGACGCGGCGGACGCTGGTATGATGAGGTTGCCTCAAGACGCCACATTCTGTGGGACGCCGTTCTTGCCGAATGTTTTGAACACAAGGGCGAATACATAGATAAAATAATAGATCTCGTATGGGCAATATGCGAAGAATCGTCGTGGATAATACCGCCGCACAACAACCATATGCACAATCATATGCTTTCGGGCATAAACAAAAACGCGCTTCCGGATATCCTCGACTACAATTTTATTGATCTGTACTCAGCAATAACGGCTGCTCTGCTCGGATGGGTATATTATTTTCTCAAAGACCGTATCGATGAAGAAACGCCTCTCGTTTCAAGACGTATAGAAATAGAAGTCATAAAGAAAATCGTCATCCCTTTTATGACGCATGACGATCTGACATGGTTCGGATTTTACGGTCACAAAATAAACAACTGGAATCCGTGGATAATGTCAAACATAATTCCGGTATGCCTGATTGTAATAAAGGATGAGGATCTGCGTCTTGATTTCATGGTGCGCGCACTGGAAAAGTTTGATATATATCTCAATGCAAGCGCTCCCGACGGAGGAAGCGATGAAGGCCCCGGATACTGGAATGTAGGCGGCGGCACCTGTCTCGACGCACTTGAGGTTATAAAAGACGCAACCGACGGTGCGGTTGATCTTTTGAAAACTGATTTTGCACGTAATGTTTCCGAATATATTGCCCATGCAAATTTCACTGATGACTTATATGCAAACTTCGGCGACAACAGTATGCATTATTCATTCGGATATTATGCATACAGATTTGCAAAGCTCTGCCATTCGGATTACCTCATGTCATATGCGCTTTCAAAACCGAGCGTTAAAACCTGTCCGCATCTTAATTCGGATATATCGTACAGACATCTTAAGTGTCTTTTTGAATATGAAAATATAACCGATGACCGTATGGTAAAATTCAACCACAAAGACGTATGGCTTCCCGATACGGAACACCTGTATGTAAGCTCTTCCGACGGCAGAACGGCTCTTGCCGCAAAAGCAGGCTACAACAACGAAAGTCACAATCATAACGACGCCGGCACGCTGATATACTGCGTTGACGGCGAAGCGGCTCTTTGCGATCCCGGCAGTCCGGAATATTCGGATAAAACATTCTCGCCTCAAAGATATGAAATATGGGTTTGCACATCGGCAGCGCATTGCTGTGCCGCAATAAACGGATTTGATCAGCATAACGGAGATCAGTTCAGATCAAAGGTTATTGAGCAGTCCATGGACAGCAACACCGTGTCGCTTAAAATCAACATGAAAAATCTATACGAGGAACAAGCCGGCATAGTCTCATATATACGAGAAATGATTTTCGATAAAGCAACCGGAGAACTCACCGTTACGGATGACATACGCCTCGAAAAGGAAACCGACAATCTCGATGTACATTATATAACCGCACGCAACGTTACAATTGACGGGCAACGTGCGGACATCGCACTCAATAACGGTAAAAACGTTTTTATCGGGTGCAGTGAAAATTGTGCGATTTCATCGGATGAGCATTACTTTGAGGAAAAGCACCTGCGTGACGCATGGGGAACCGATTACTGCAAACGGATACTCGTCAAACCGCTCAAAGCCTCCGACAGGCATATAATAAGCGTAAAAATAACGCATAATTAATACAACAAAAAGGGATATGAAAAATTACCGGAAAGGACATTCAAATATTGAATTTATGAAAAAACTCGACAAAAATACAGATTGCGCAGTTGTTTACGTGCTCGGACAATCCAATGCACACGCACACTGTCAGGCTATGAAAGAAGAAGACATTATATCGGATCCTCTTAAAAACGTCCACACGCTTTGCACCGAACACAATCAGTCATTCGATGTAAAGGATCTTGTATGGAGCAATTTCACCTCGTACGGATACAATTTGGGCGAAACGCAGGATTGCACATACTCATCTGCGTCATATCTTGCAAAAAACTGGCAAAAAAGAATTGATGACGGCGAAAAGCTTCCCGATTTATACATTGTACAAATGTCGATAGGCGGACAAATGATTATAGGCGGTATGTGGGATCCGAATTATCCGAAGCCTCGCGTACTTACGTCCGGTACATACGTAGTATGCGAAATAGCACTCTATAATCTTGCAATGCACATACTGCCTCTTGTTCATGAGGATCTTTCGAAACGCTTCAAACATCCTCAATCAATAGGTATTCACTGGATAGGCAGCGAGGGCGATACTTCCCCCGGTGCATACGACAGACCCGATTTCCACGATATATATTACAATTTCTTTAAGAATATTGTGGACGCAACAGGATTTGAATCTCCACTGTATCTGTACAAAATAGTCCGTGAAAAGAAGTTCACGAGCAAAGGCGAATCCATAGAGGGTATAAAGGCGGTAAACAATGAATTCAAAGTGCTTACGGAGCTTATCGATAATTGCGAAATTGTGGACCCGAAGCAAGCGGATTTCTATGATCCGTCAATGCTTACGGATAACATATTCAGCGACGATCTTTCGCACTATGACAAACGCACTCAGGAATGGTTTGCAAAAAACTTTATGAAGCAAATATTACAATAATCAGACCGACACATATATTTATTCAAGAAAGGGTATACGAATGTTAGAAAAATATTACGACGTGAAAGAAATGGCAAAAGTACTTCTTCCGAGGAAAGATTACAAGCCTTTCCCCAAGTACGAAGACAGAGAGGCGTGGGCTAATGTCTATGCACCTATGAGAAAAGATTTTTTGGATGAAAACTTCAAAAAAACAAGACTGGAATTTGATACGAGCGCACTTACTGCATCGGCTTACATGGAATGGTACAGAACAAACGGCGAAACCGATGGCAAATGGAGCAGAATAACACAGTGCCGCCGTGACTATTTATGGGATTGCACGCTTGCGGAATGCTTTGAAGGCAAAGGCGATTACATAGATAAAATAATCGATCTGCTTTGGGCAATATGTGAGGAAACCTCATGGACAATACCGGGGCACAACAATCATATGCATAACTATATGTGGTCCGGCGTTATGAAAAACGCGCTTCCGGATGTTACCGAATCAAACTTTTTCTGTATTTATGCGGCAATATGCGCAGGCACACTCGGCTGGACGTATTACTTTCTTAAGGACAGACTCGACCAGGAGTCTCCCCTGCTTGCAAAGCGCATAGAATATGAACTTGAAAGAAGAATAATCACGCCTTTTATGACTCATGACGATATCACATGGTTCGGGGCGTACGGTCATAAAATAAACAACTGGAATCCGTGGATAATGTCCAGCATAATTCCGGCAGGTCTTAGCGTTATAAAAGACGAAGATTACAGAGTTGAATTCATGGCAAGAGCAATGGAAAAATTCGATATATACGTAAACCATTGTGCCGCTGACGGCGGAAGCGACGAAGGTCCGGGATACTGGAATGTAGGCGGTGCTCAGTGTCTTGACGTATTTGAGATTATAGAAGACGCAACCGGCGGAAAAATACAGCTTTTGAATACGGAATTTGCACGTAATCTCGGAGAATATATCGCTCATGCAAACATGACGGGAGATCTCTATGCCAACTTTGCCGACAGCGGTATGTCGCAGGGACCCGGATACTTCGTTTACAGATATGCCAAAAAGCTCAAATCAGATTATATGCTGCAATTCGCATTGTCGCGCAGCAATATAAGGAACCGTCCCTCAATAAATATCGTTTCAATGTACAGAAATCTCAAGTGTTTGTTTGAATTTGAAGATATACCCGAAAAAACACCTGTAAAATTTGTTCATAAAGACGTATGGCTTCCCGATTCCCAGCATTTGTATGTAAAAACAAACGACGAAAGCGTATCTCTTGCCGTAAAAGGCGGTACCAACGACGAAAGTCATAACCACAACGATCTCGGTTCATTTATATATTGTTTTAACGGCGAAGCTCCTATATGCGATCTCGGCGGACTGAAATACACGGCTCATGCATTTTCACCGTACAGATATAACTTCTGGATAGTACAGTCAACGTCTCATAACTGCGCAAGAATAGGCAAGTTCCAGGAGCATGACGGCGAAGCTTATAAATCCAAAGAAGTTGAACATATGCTTGACGACAAAAAAGTTCATCTCAAGCTTGAATTGAAAAAAGCTTACGAAGATGAAGCCGGTATAAGAACGTATGTAAGAACATTTGATTTTGACAAAACAACAGGTGAACTTGACATTGAAGACAATATTCTGCTTGAAGAAGCACTGGACGCCGATATGCACTTCCTGACAATGAACGACGTTGAAGTTCACGAAAACAGCGTTGACATACTGTTGAAAAACGGTAAAAAAGTAAATATCGAATGTGACGGAGCCGAAATATCTCTTGAAAGACATTATAATATTAATTGCGAAGAAGAACATTATATGACCGATAAAACGGAAGAACCGGATGGCACAAAGTGCGGCTGCACAAGAATAGTGTTTACTTTCAAAACTCCCGAACTGCACCGCATAATGAAAGCTAAAATAACACACAACTGATATGATGATTTTTTGCAAGGCGGGCTTTTGCAAAGTTTCCATTACAAAAACATTCCTTGTAAATATTTAAAAACAGAACCGTAAAATTAATACCCGCCTGCCTCGACAACCATCGTCAAGGTAGGCGAGTAATTACTTAAGTGCAACATAAACCGCAAACATTGCAGTTTATCGCTCATGATATGCCACAGACATACCGTTTTCGGGTTTGTGGCACATAATGGGAACTTTTGCACCCCCCATTACAAAAGCTACCCTTGTAAATATTTAAAACAGAACCGTAAACTTAATGCCATTCCGACGCGACGACCATCGGCGCGGCTGATTGGCAACCGCGCAGCGATTTAAAGTTTTCGGGGTCAAGGGGGACTTTTACAAAAGTCCCCCTTGAAAAAAATATATACACTAAACTTATTTCCAGCCGGGATAATCGTCAAGGGAGCGGAACTCGTATCCCTGTTCTCTTGCGTAATCTATTATTCTGCCAAGCATCGCCGCATTATCGGGAGATGTAGAATGGAGCAATATAACAGCGCCGGGATGCAAACGTGAAGTTATTGTATTGAAAGTAACTTCTTCACCGGGTTGTTTTTCCGGATTCCAGTCTGCATGAGCTATTGACCAGAAAACAGATCTGTACCCTACATTGTTAACAAGATCAATCGCAGACTCAGAGTTTCTTCCTGTCGGGAATCTGAAATATTTACATTCATAACCGAAATTCACCCTGAGGTAATTGTGCACTCCGAGCACTTCTTTTGCCAAAGCTTCTCTTGTAATCTTCGGACAATCCGAAGGATGCGATGTGCTGTGATTTCCAACAATATGATTTTCGTTTATCATTCTCGTCACTTCATCCGGAGCAGTTTTAAGGTACTGCATAGTACAGAAGAATGTTGCAGGTACCTCCTTTTCTTTTAATGTGTCAAGCATACGCACTACAAGATCTTTATATTTATATCCGCAGTCAAACGTAAGATACAGCACTTTTTCTTCCGTTTTATTGTCCCATGCCAGCGCATTTGTTCCCCAGCCATCAAAACGCTTTTGATTATTAACCGTCGTATTATGAGGTTTTCCGTTTCTTGCCACACCAAAGCTGAAGCTGTATGAATAAGTGGAAAGTTTTCTCGCATTATCAGGATCGTTAATCACAAATTTAACAGGTTCAAGCGGTTCTCTGCCTGTGTATGTCTTACCCGGGGAAATAACCTTAGGCTCATACGTTACCTCTGCCGAATCACGCGTAGGCGTTGGTGCAGGCGTCGGCGTTGGCGTGGGTGTAGGTGTAGGTGTGGGCGTCGGCGTAGGTGTCGGCTCAGGCGTTGGTATAGGCGTGGGTGTAGGTATAGGTGTGGGCGTCGGCGTGGGTGTGGGTGTCGGCGTGGGTGTGGGTGTAGGCGTCGGCGTGGGTGTAGGCGTTGGCGTAGGTGTCGGTGCCGGCGTTGGCGTTGATGTCGGTGTGGGTGTAGGTGTAGGTGTGAGCGTAGGCGTAGGTGTCGGCGCTAATGTCGGTGTCGGAGAATCCGTCTGTGTGCCTGCCGACGGTTTTACCGCGCATCCGCACAAAAGTGTACATAATATCAATATAAAAATCATTACACGTTTCATAAAAAATCTTCTCTTTATCTTTAATTTGGATGTAAAAACCCTTCGACTGTATTTTACAATATCGGCGTAAATTTGTCAAGTTTACAAAAAAATCGACATAAAAAAATATGCTTGTGTTTTCGACATTCATCCGACAGAATAGGTATTGACAAAAAGGACTTATACGTTTATAATAAAGACGTTACAGATACCGCATAATATTTTAAATACATTGCGGATTTGATAGCAAAAAAATTTATATTAATCGCTTTTATGCGAAGACAGGCATCCGTATTGACGGAGCTTGAGTGGAGGCAAAAATGATTGAAAAGAAAAGTACAAAGTGGTTAGTCAGAATTGGTGTACTCATTGCCATTATAGTGCTCATGAGCTTTACACATATCGGTTATCTTAACGTCGGTACGGTTGATATTACGTTCCTTATGATACCGGTAATTATCGGCGCAATTACTCTCGGCGCAAAATCAGGCGCAATTCTCGGCGCAGTTTTCGGAATCACAAGCTTCATACAATGTTTCGGAATGAGTCCGTTCGGCGCAACGCTTCTTGCTATTAATCCTGTTTTTACATTTCTCACCTGTATGGTTCCGCGAACCCTTATGGGATGGCTCACAGGCATTATATTTAAAGCATTATACAAAAAAGACAATACAAAAGGTCATGCATTATCGTTTATAGTGCCAAGTATTGCTGCACCTCTTCTGAACACTTTATTATTTACGTCGTTTATAATAATTCTGTTCGGTTCTTCGGATTATATCACAACCATTCAGGCAGGAAGAAACTTATTGGCATTTGTAGCATGGTTCGTCGGAATAAACGGAGTAATCGAAGCAGCGGTTTCGTTCATTGTGGGCGGCTCCGTAAGCAAAGCAATTTACAAAGTTGTAAACAAATAATAATAAATCATAGTAAAGCAATTTTATTTCTGATGTTTTTTTGAAACATTAAAAAAGCTTATCTTATGAAAGGAAAACATAAAATGCTTCTGGTATTCGATATAGGAAATACGCATATAAAAATGGGTGTGTTCAACGGCGACGATCTCACTGTAAGCTGCCGCATGACTACAAGCACGCAAAAAACAACAGATGAATATGGTGTTGACATACTTACCATGCTGCGCGAGAAAAAAGTAAACGCAACAGACATACACAAAGCCATAGTCTCCTCCGTTGTGCCGAACATAATGTATTCGTTCTGCAATTCCATAAAAAACTATATAGGCGTGGAGCCTATTATAGTTGCTCCCGGAATCAAAACAGGCGTCTCAATCAAAACAGACAATCCCCGTGAAGTCGGCGCCGACCTGATTGCGGATATGGCTGCGGCAAATCACTTTTACGGCGGCCCGTGCATAGTTGTAGATTTCGGAACCGCAACGAAATACGAGGTTCTGACCGAAAAAGGAGAATTTACAGCATGTGTTATTTCTCCCGGCGTAGGACTTATGGCAGATGTGCTTTGTTCCGGAACAGCACAGCTCCCTGCAATAACCATAAAAAAGCCCGATTCCATACTTACTTCAAACACGGTGGAATGTATGCAGGCAGGCATAGTTTTCGGTTATATAGGTCAGGTTGAATATATCGTTGCAAAAATAAAAGAAGAAATGAATATACCCGATATAAAAGTCATAGCAACGGGAGGTTTCGGAAAGCTTATAGCGGGTGAAACAAAGTGTATAGATATATATGACAAAAATCTTACGTTGAAAGGACTCAAGCTTATAGCGGATAAAAATAAGAAGTAATAATTCAATGTCAAAATTCTGTTAAAAAGCTAAACGATGTCTTTAAAAAAACAAATTCAGTATCAAAAACCCCGAAATCGGCGCGTTAATCGTGCCGATTTCTTTTATATTACCATAAAAGTGCAAAACGTATCAATATAGACACATTATTCATTTTTTCGCGTATCTAAAACGACACATTTTTTCACGGACAAGTTATAAAATAAACATACAAACAAATAAATCAAACAAAAGGAGCGATATGTTATTATGATTAAAGATGCACAGGTTTACAGCAAAAATTCTTCTTGGAGCAGATTGATACCTTCAAAAGCAATGCTTCAGGAATATATGTTTTTCATGCTTGCCGGCTTGCTTTTTGCAAGGGTTGATTTTATGGGTGTTATAAATACATTCGGCTATGCATGGCTTATAACGCTCTTTCTTACAGGGCGCCCTACATTCTGGGGAGCATTCGGAATCCTCGCAGGCAGGCTCACGGTAATAAATACAATCTCTCCGGATATGATAAACGTATTTTCGGACGTATGCGTATATCTCGGAGCTTACGTGCTGATGTCTGCAATGAAAAAGATATACAACGGAAATTCGGGAAAAATATACATAATATCCGGTCTGATATTTTACGCTGCCGCAGAATGCGCACTTATGATTCTCTATGAATTTACCGTTTATAAAGCGCTCTATGTCGCATTGAATATGCTCACCATAGGCGCCGTAACATATGTATTCAACAGAGTTACCGGCATCCGCAACGGAATCGACTTCAATAACGTATCACAGTTGGATGTTATTTTCTTCGTATCCGCAACAGCCCTTGCCGTTATAGGAATAGGAAGTATAACACTGTTTTCAATAGACATAAGAATGATAATAATTTACGCCGTAATACTGATAAGCGCTTATTCATACGGTGCCGGAACGGGTGCTCTTGTAGGTACAGTATTCGGAATATTGCTCGGAATAGAAGGCGAATTTACACTGATAAACATAATTCCTTTTACCGTATGCGGCGTTGTATGCGGAATACTTAATCATACAAATAAAATCATATCCGGAGCCATAACAATATGTATATACGGCGCACTGTTTTTCCTGCTCGATTACGGTATGACAGAGCTTCATTCTTTTATAGAAATGTCAGCCGGTGTAGTTATATACACCGTGTTCTCTGCCGACATACTCAATACCGTTCAGAACGCGGTTTACTCCGTTAACTCTTCTGTAATATCTACAAAATCATATGCCGACAGAGTAAAACTCATCTGCTGCGAAAAAATAGACGGTGTATGCAATTCCACGGAAAGAATGCACAAAATTCTTGAAAGCTACCTAAAAGATACCGAAAAAACAAATCTGGAGCAATTCAATGAGCTCACTTCTCAGATAACTCAGACCGTATGCGCTCACTGCACAATGGGAGACAGGTGTTCTTTTGCCAATAACAGTCACGGCAAAAAAAATCCGTCTTGTGAAATAGCACGTATAGTAAGCCGCATAAATCATGTAGGCAACGGCTGGCGAAATAAAATGGCAATGTACAGAGAGGTGCCTGCAATAGCCGTCGGATGTGTAAACGATTCAATCACATCAATAAAAAAGAAGCTTGAAAACAGTGTAAAAGTAGATGATCCTCTTACCGCAAAAGCAGAACAACAGTGTATGCGCATATGTAAATATGTTGACTCCTTGGTAGTTCTCAACTCGGATAACGGCTATGAAGTAATAATACAGCTCAAAACCGCATCCGTAACACAGGAAAACATAAACGCACTCAAAGCGAAATGTGAGGATATCGTAAACGTAAAATTTGAACTTTCGGACGCAGGATCAGGAACAATATGCTTCGTTCAAAAAGCTAAATACATGATTTCCACAGGCGTAGTAAGCGTATCTTACGACGAGGACGGCATATGCGGAGATGCTTGTACAATAGTGCCTTTCGGCAAAAGCGGATTTATGATGGCTGTTGCGGACGGATGCGGAACAGGCTATCCGGCACTCGCCGAAAGCAACATGGCAATGGAATTGCTCGAAACCATGGCGCAATGCGGATGCGATGAAGATGCAACAGTCTCGCTTATAAACACACTCATGGGACTGCGCATGGACGACGATAAATACAGTACCGCCGATATATGTGTATTCAACAAATATAACGGCAATACAAAATTCATAAAAATGGGCGCTGTTTGCTCATTTATAGTCCACAACGGAAATGTGGCAACGGTTGACTGCGGGGCAAGTCCGCTCGGATTATCGGTTTCAGGCGACGAATATGTTCAGAACTACAAGCTCAAAGCAGACGATGCCGTTATAATGATGACCGACGGAGTTTACGATTCATGTGCGGGATATAACGATCCGAATGAATATTTCACGGATATGTTCAGCAAAATGAAAATATACAATGCCCAGGAAACAGCACAGACAATAATGGAAAACGCATTGCGAAATGTAAAAAAAACTAAAGACGATATGCTCGTTTTTGTCGCAATAGTAAGAAAAAATTAAATTATATGCATTGATCGGACGGCAAAAGGCAATAATAAAAATCATACGGATCACATAACGAAAGGATACAACACGTATTATGATTTATTTAAATATTACACTTTCCGCCGTCTTTTCATTTGCGGTAATGTTTATTCTTGCAAAACTCATGGGTGTACGACAGATATCTCAGCTGAGTATGTTTGATTACATCAACGGAATAACCATAGGCTCCATAGCCGCAGAACTTGCTCTGGCAGAAACAATGTCGGACAGACTTCAGATGTTTGCCGCATTAGTCATTTATGCACTTGCAACTCTGCTCTTTTCTATAATAACCGACAAATCCATAGTAGCAAGACGCTTTTTGACAGGCAAACCGATATTGCTGGTGGAAAACGGCAGATTTTATGATCAGAATTTCAAGCGCGCCAAGCTTGATGTAAACGAATTTCTTACTCAGTGCCGGAATTGCGGCTATTTTGACGTTTCACAGATAGATACCGCCGTAATGGAACCGAACGGCAAAATCAGTTTTCTTCCGGTTTCATCCGCAAGACCTGCAACCCCTGCCGATCTCGGCATTACAGTTGAACAGGAACCTCTCTGCGGCAACGTCATTATAGACGGCAACATAATGTACAGAAATCTAAAAACCCTCGGCTACAATGAAGAATGGCTCAAAAATCAGCTTACAAACGCCGGATTCCCCAATGTACGGGATATATTTCTTGCTACGTGCCGTCCGGACGGTACACTTTGCATATATATTCGTTGCGGTGAAGCCTGCAAAGAAATTTTTATGTGAATTATTAACAAATTATGAACGTTTTTTCAGCAAAAACAAGCTTTTTTCAATTCGTTCATATATAGTTTACAAACGTTTTTTGTCGGACATGATATAATTAATATAATATATATGACACATAAAGGGGCGATGACAAAATGCTAAGCAAATTACTGTCAAAGGATGAGTGTGCAAAGTGCAGAATTTGCTGTACCTTTGACGATGACGACATATGGGAAACTCCTGTAATTTATAATGAGTT
>CAJLXE010000025.1 GCA_905210525.1 uncultured Clostridia bacterium
TAGCGAATACAGACGCTGGTGCAAAAACACTAAGACACATCATAAGACACAAGGATAGAGTAATCAGTTTTCTTATCGTAGTTGCTTTTTTCATATAAAAACCATAGCTTTCAATTAATTAAAAGCCACCTTTCAATATAGAGTTGGGAAAATTTTCGTGTATCTGCCCGTATATAATCAATCTCCCCCGATTAATTATACACTTTCAGTTTCGGTTGTCAAGTAAATAATTTCCACAGCCGAAAAAGAGACGCGTAATTCAAAAATATTTTATTAAATTATTGATAATATAATGAAAACATATTCAAAGCTGTCATCTGCCGACAATTACGGTAAAAACTTCATTCTCTTCATCAAGCATTGCAAAAGCGGTATTCCATTGACCGCGCAACAACATACGAGCCTTCCCTGCGTGTGGATTTATCGGTTGTAAGGCCATCCGTCCAAATAATCATGCCGTCATCCGAAAACGAAACCGCAGTATTTGTAATATCCCACATATTATCGAAAATCTGCCATTCCGAAATTTCTCTGAAAATCAGTTCTATTTCCGCATCCGAAATGCTTGTAATCAATATCCGTATTCTGAGTTCATTGGCTTCGCACGAAATTTCGTATCCGCCTCCATCCAAATGCTTTATACCGTTATTGCAATATTGAACAGACAATATATATCCATCGTGAAGACCGTTTGATTGTTTAATAAAGTTATCGATATCTCTTTTAGTTTTTATATACATAAATACCCTCCCCAAAGACAACTGCACTTAACATTATACCATTTAAACGTCACATTTCAACTCAGTTTATCCAATTACATACAAAATGTCTCATTATTGCTTTACAAAAAAGACCGTGAAAATTAAAGGTCAAGAAAAAAAGAAAAATCCCGCACATTTGTGCAGGATTTATGTGACTGCGCGACGAAATCGCACAATGCGTTTCATCCCTTAAAACAAGTACTTTTCGACTCATTGCACACATCTATTCGTCTCTCATATTTGTCGGGACGAAATAGCACAATCACAAATCCTTACGTTTTTATGATTATATCATATTTCGGAAAGCCATACAAGTTCTCCGTATGTAAAAAAGCCGACAGTTCATCTGCCGACTTTCTTATTATATAGTTTCTGTCGCTTCCGTTCCGAATTTTGTTATTACCCTGATTGTTCCGTCTTTATAAACCTTTATACACTCCACAACCCGACGAATTACGATGTCATCATAATAAGCAAATGAAGTGTCATGGCAATCCAGCCAATCGCAAAGCCGCTTGATTTCCGCATTTGCCTCGTCGCACTTTTCAAACTTTGACTTTGCAGTTTCAAGTTGAACACGCAGGGCTTTAATTTCATCGGCAACACTTTGGATACACTCCAGATACCGGTTTTTATCACCGCCTGTGTTGCAGTAATTCACCATGTACTCTTCCATTTCCTTTTTTGCTTCTTTAATACACTTTTCAATAGCCCCCAAATCAAGGTTGGTTTCATCTCCGGTAACTGCATAAGCAAGGTTTGCCTTAATCAATAAAAGCGATTCCGCATTATCATTTACTGCTTTCTTTAACGCTCTGCATATAGCACTGTGTAACCTTTTTTCTTCAAATCCTTTTGAGTGCGGAAAATATTTTGCGCCGTGTTCAATTCGATTAAGGCAGCGCCAATAAATACGCTTTTCATTTCCGTTTGTCCATGTTTTTCTTTTATAAGGACTACCGCACTCGGCGCATATTAAAAGTTCTGAAAGAGCATATTTGCCGCTGTACTTGCCAAGCGAAGTAAGTGTTTTATCGGAAGTCCGTCGTTTACTGCTACGTCGTGCAATTTCCGCCTGAACCGCGTTGAATAAATCTCTGTCTACGATAGCCGGATGATTGTTACTGACGAGATACTTTGTCCGTTCACCTTTGTATATTTGCTTATGCAATCGGTTCTAAAGGTCTTTTGATAAATAACATCGCCTACATACTTCTCATTTGTGAGCATTCTTCTTATATTCTCTTTGCTCCGCTGTGTTTTGCCATTGGAGGTTTTAACGCCTTTTTCTTCAAGATAGGATTTAATCTGATCCAAGCTGTATCCTTCATCATACATTTTGAAAACGGCGCAAACAATTTCAGCTTTCTCCGGAATAATACGAGGCTCCGTTTCATCTTTATCTTTGCGATATCCAAACATATTAAAGCGGCAGGCATAGGTTCCGTTTTGCATACGCTTCCTTATACCCCAAGAAACATTGGCTCTGATATTTTCGCTTTCGGACTGTGCCATTACGCTGTAAATACCGATATATGTCTCGCTGTCCTCTTTTAGTGAGTCGATATTCTGTTCTTCAAAATAAATCCCCATTCCCATTGCTTTCAGCTTACGGATATAACTAATGCTATCTACAATGTTACGGGCAAAACGGGATACAGACTTCGTAAGAATCATATCAATCTTGCCTTTTTAACAATCCTTAATCATACGAAGAAAATTCTCACGCTTTTTAACCATTGTACCCGTTATACCTTCATCGGCATAAATATCTACGAGCTCCATATTATCGGATAAGCGCAAAAATCATTATAGTATTTTACCTGAGCGATAAACGAATCTTCCTGATTATCCGAATCTGTACTAACACGGCAATACGCAGCCACTCGTAGCTTTCTATCACCGTACAAACCTTTTGTCGGTCGTATCACTTTTACATCTTTTGCTGATTGCTGCATGTAACTCACTTCCTTATGTTTTTATCAAGATTGTACGGCGAATTATGATTTTTGTGAAATGTGCGATTATGTAGAATTCCGAAACCCCGGCATTTTCAGGTCAATGAGAAAAGGCAGGACAGTTCTGCCGCTCTGCTATTTTCTCATTGAGCCTGCTGAAAACTTTTTCGCTGATAACTCCGTCAGAAAGCATTTTTTGATAATGGTGTATGCGCTTATATAAACTGCTTCTTTGCTTGGAATGTTATCTTTACATTCACTCATCAATTTCCATCCTCACTGTTTCTCGTTCTTTTTAAGGTCCGGCAGCGTCTTGTCCGATTTCGCATTGTAAGCAATCATAATTTGTCTGGCATATTTAATGTTCTGCGGATGCTCATAGTCGGTGATGATTTTGTTTCGGATGGAAATAGGCTTTTTACATTTCAAAGCCAAAATAAGTACAGACTTATCATATTTACCGTTGTAAAGCTGTACGAATTCGGTAACCGCCTTAACAATTTCAAAACGCAGAGAGTCCGACTTGCCGTTCCACGCTTCATTGATAATGCTCAGAGTTTCTGTATAAAGCTTTTTTCCAAGCACTCTGTACGCATTCAAAGCCGTGCTGACGCAAGCAATATGCTTTTTGTGCCTTGTTCCTTTTACATCAATAGAAAGTCCGGCTTCTTCCGTCGCTCTGCAAAAATCCTTTGCTTTCTTTTCAGCTTCATACAGTAGCGAAGGAAGCAGTAAATGGCATCGCAGTCATCACGAATCCTAATTTTTATCGTCTGACGCGTGACAGAATTGCAAAAGGTACATTCTTCACCTTTGAACCAATTCACAAGATTATCTTCCTCGTCGAGAAAACAATCCGAAGTTGCTGCGCAGATATTGTCTGCGATTCTCAAATGGTTGTTTGAAATTCGGCTGCCGTCTTCGTATTTCATTGCTTGCCCCAAATGAAAATACACCGCATTGACGCAGTCCTTGAAATCTGACGAGTTCATTTCTTCATTTGATTCGCGACAGTTCCCAATAATTTCTTTAATGCTTTTTCTCACTGTTTTTACTCCTTCTCATTTTGAACAGAATACCCACAACCATTCGGTTCTTCCCAAAAGTGCTGACATTTAGAATATGTATAAAAGGCAATCTCGGAGGCGACCGCTATGTCCCATGCAATCTGCTTTCTACACGGACGCCTTTCACATACTCTATTTGTCCTCGACACCCCGAATATGATGGGAAGTCATCAAGCGGCAGATTGCTTATCTGCTCCATGGGAATTTCACCCTCGCCCCTTCTTTGTGGACCGACCGCGAATTACGGAAGTATCATTGTCCCTTGCGTATGTCATTGCCAACACCAATTGCAATTCGGCTTTTGCCGTATAGGTTTTATCGCTCACTTCTATCAGAAGGTCGTGGCGCACCTACGGTCGCGGCTATCTACGCAAGTAATGTACTTGATGAATGGGTATTCAGTTGTCAAAGTTTTACGAAGGCATTATTGGCGTCCTCACTATACCGACAAAAAAGAAGTGAATTATAAGGTTTTCGAGAAAAGTTTTTTATACATTTTTTGAAAGTTCTCTTTACTCACCGAAAAGCGTTGCGATATTGCCGCCTGTGACACATTTTCTTCCTTTGCTATTTCCTGCTGTGTTTTATTTAAGAAGAAAATGCTAAACAACAATTTGGCTTGTTTTGGCTTCATGCTTCCCAAAACAGCTTTCACTTTTTCTTTATGAGTCAATTCTTTCTCAAACATGTAATCATCATAGGAAGCAAAAGCTTCTCCCTCATAACTCAACGAATCAAGTGAGTATGCGTATCTTTCGTTATATCCGGCATTCGCTTTTTCTGAACGATGCGCTTGTATCAAAGCCTCGGCTACTTCCTTTTCGACCTCCACTTTTTGCTCTATGCCATTGACATCTTTGAAAATCGCATAATATTTCTGTTCAACGCGCATTTCATAATCATTTGAAATTTTCATCTCTGTAATCTCCTCAGAATTGAATTTTTGAAAATGTTTCCGGTTCAAAAATTCGGGAGATTACGGATATCCGGCTATGTAGCACTGCCACTTTTTCACTGCATCTTCTCCTTTGCGGTTCGGTGTAGTGAAACAGTAGGCAATATAAAATAATTCCGTTATATTTACATACATAAAAAAGTCCTTTCCCGGGCAAGCCGAGGAAAGGACTCCAATTACCGTACAAGTATTTTTGCGCACAAAAAAGCGCCGTACAAATCAAGACCAATAGATATGGTTTTCCATACTATTCAGTCTCAACCTTGTACGGCGCTTGGAAATCACGGTCTTTAGACCGGCTCTGCTTGCACGAATTAAAGTCAGTTATTCGGTTGTATTCGGCTTTCAGTATAAGCCGTCATAGATTTCGCTGTCGATTTCATAGATGTCATCTATCGGAATTACGGTTTTGTCGGTGAATATCAGCTTGCGCTCATATTCGTCAACACGCTTGATTACTCCGGTATGCGTCACATGCTCTCCGCCGTTCTTTTTACTGTCCGGCTTCCTTTACCTGATCGTCATATCCGGTCAGCGCCGCAAACGGAGAAAAGGACGCAGCACGATTTATTCGCGGCATACGCTGCCGTGTTGTCAGTTCGTGATGCGGAAGATTTATTATATCCGCATACAGTTCTTCTGCTTTTTCGCTCACGCCTTATGACCTCCGACCTGTTCGTTGCGTTCCCGGGCTGTCGCGCCTTCCTGAAAGTTCATACCTTTCAGAATTGCGTTCTTTCCGAATCGCTTTTTTATACCGATAATCGTTTTCTGCATTTGCTTCTCGTGTTCAAGAGCCTTCCTTTCGGCTTGCTCTCTCTTTTCCTTTTCAACAGGATCATCGAAAAGCGATATTTGCTCGGCAACAGTTTCATTTTTTACATCGCTTTCTCTGACGAGCTTACATGTCGCAACCGTAATACGGCGAACAAGCAAATCCTTGTTTATAATGCGGTCAAACAGATTCATCGTCGCTTCTGTTATGATGTGTGATGAAGATGTCTTTTTCTCTAAATTTGCCGTGCCGTGCGCGTGTTTCGGTACTTTACGCACGTAGCGGTCGGGTGTGACATCTCCGTGATACCTTGCGCTGATTTTGGGAACGGTCAGATTTTCTATATCATACCCGATATCGAGCACAACCTGATCTGTTACGAGTCCCTTATCCACAAGGTCAAGTACATGTTGGTCAATCATTTCACGGACAATCAGCTTTGTTTTTTCGTAGTTATACGGACATTTGAGTACCTTGCCCAACGCTTAAACTGTTGGAGGACGGCTTATACACCTTTATATCGGCAATAGTTGTCGGCTCCCAACCCCAAGCGCGGTCGATAATCAGTTCCGCATTAACGCCGAACAGCTTAAACAGCTTTGCCTCGTCATAATGCGAACAACGGGCAACATCGCCCATAGTATACATATAGTTCGCCTCAAGTTTTTTAGCAATACCGCTGCCGAGCATCCAAAAGTCAGTCAGCAGCTTATGCGTCCAAAGCTCTTTGCGGTATGACATCTCATCAAACTCAGCAATACGGACGCCGTTCTCGTCAACAGGCATTTTCTTTGCGGTGATATCCATTGCAATTTTGGCAAGGTACATATTTGTGCCAATGCCTGCCGTTGCGGTAATACCTGTATTCGCAAGGACATCTTTTATCATTGTCTGCGCGAGTTCTCTCGCGGTGCATTTGTAGGTTGACAGGTAATGCGTAAGGTCGATGAACACCTCATCTGTGGAGTACAACATGGATATCCTCGGGAACAATGTATTTGAGATAGATATTATAAATCCGAGTGCTGTATTCCATATAGTAAGCCATTCTCGGCGGTGCAGCAATATAACTGAGAGCCAGGGAGGGGTTTCTTGCAAATTCAACAGCGTTATACGATTCGCAGTCGAGCTTATGACGCGGTGCATTGTATTTGCGCTGCCGATTGATTTGCTCAACCTTTTGGATTACTTCAAACAGTCTTGCTCTGCCGGGGATACCGGTAGGCCTTCAGCGACGGCGTAACCGCAAGGCAGATAGTTTTCTCGGTCCTGCCGACATCTGCAACCGCAAGATTGGTCGTCAAGGGATCAAGCCCGCGCGTTACGCACTCAACGGAGGCATAAAAGCTTTTTAAGTCAATGCAAAGATAGGTTCTGTCCACTTTTATACCTCCGTTTCCTTATCTCTTAATTTTCCCGATGATATACGGGTTTATAACCTATACACTTTTCTTTATTCTCCTGAAATAAGCAAGGTTCAGCGGTTCTTCCAATTTGCATTTGCGGCATTTCACCTGAACATATCCGCTTGTCAGTTCGTATATTTCTTCGAGGCGAAAGCCGCAGACGGGACATCGCAGTGTCCTGCTTTTCAGCTTTTTTACTTCTTCACGGGATTTCCGTATCTGCTGTCATATAAGATCTCTCCGGTCATTTCTCACCTTCGAGCTGCAAATTGTTCTCCAAGTATACGGTCAGATCACGGGGCATCAGAAGCCCCAAAGTTTTAAGCCGTATAACCAAAGCCTGAAAGGATATGCCCATACAGTCTGCCATTTTACGAAGCTTCAGCTTGTCCTCCGGGGCAAAGACATTCCGGCCATATACGGGCAATCCATTCTCGCATTTATACTTTTTCATAACCTTTTGCAAAATAAAGCGTGGCATAAGAAAAACCGACGAAAGCCTGTCGGCTTGCGTTTCGGAAAAAGACATCAATTCCTTTTGTTCTTTTATTGTATACACTCGCTCGGGATCAAATTCGTTATGAAAGCACCCGACATCCTGCATAGGATTCTGTTTCGCAATAACGCTGTGCGCGCCCTCATGTCCAAGTGTAAATCTGCGTCGGCTGCTTTCGTTTTCATGCAGCAATACCTTGTCCATAACAACCGTTCCTTTCGTAAACACTACCTGTGTTCGTTCCCCGCCACGGGAAACCCATAACAGTCGCTTTCCGTTGGAAATAAAGGCAATCTTGTTCGGATCATCTTCCGCAATGTTTTCGTAAACTACGGTAAGTCCCAAATAATCCGTAACCAACCCCTCTATATCTACGCATAGGGCGTTATAGCGCTTGGTCTTTCGGAGATACTCTCTTACGATTGTTTCGCCGAGTTCTTCAAGCTCTCCGAATGAGATATAGCTTCTCAACCTGTGTCCACCTCCGTCTGAATCGGCTCAACATACCATTTGCCGCCGATTCGGTATAGATATTTTTCCGCACTACCGATCAACACCGTGTAGCGAATTCCCTCATACTCATCTTCGGAGGTGCAACAGTGAAGCGTTTTTCGGATATCAAAGGCTCTGCCGTCGTGCCAATAAATCCGAACCGGCTTTATTGCGCCTCCGACGAGCACCTAATAATCTACATTGACATATACCTTTTCCAAGGTCAGCACCTCCGTTTACAGCTTAAAGTCCTTTGATAACATTCTGTGCCACACCCTGAATTTGCAGGTCGTAAACCTCAATATCCTTATATCCCTTCGCTTTGTTGGCAGAGCGAAGAACGGCACAGTTCTTTTTCTTATTCCAATAAAAGTATTTCAGATTGTTCAGCCCCTCAAAGAGAGCCACAACAATATCTCCCTCGTTTGCGTCCGTCTGCTTACGGACAACGATCCAATCGCCGTCCTCAATACCGGCGTCAACCATAGAATCGCCGTTTGCTTTGAGCAGAAAGAGGTCGCCCGTGCCGAATACGGTTTTCGGCAGCTTCACATATTCAAGCACCCGTTCTTCTTCGGGAAGTCCAATACCGCAGGAAACAGAGCAGTCAAGAATGACCGCATTGTTTCCCGGATCGGTGTATTTGCGCGTAACATCGGTTTTTATTTCAGATCCGTCATAATCAATCATTCCGCGCTCAGCCATATCTTTTAAGTATCTGTATACGGTTGCCCTCGTCACGCCGACAGCGCCGGCAATTTCGGAGGTGGAGGGGGACTTCCAATACTCAAGGTAGTATTCCTCGGCAAACTTTTTGATTTCATTCATAAGGTCAGTGTTTTTAGAACGCATTTTTTCGTCCTCCATTCTATCTGATACAATCTGTATCGGATAGATGTATTATATCAGAAAGTTTCAGACATTGCAATAGGCAAAAAGAGAGTTGGTAGGTTTTTCTACCAACTCTCTTGAAAATTCTTTTTGTTCGGCCTAAAACAAGGCTTTCAGCTCTCATCAAGCGCTTTGCTTAAAGCCGTTTATACTCATTTACGATCTGCTGAGGCGAAGTAATCTTTATTTTTCCGGCAAAGCCGAATACCCAACCGAAGAATGTAGGGCTTACGGAAACCTTTACCTCTGCCACAAATCCGTCATCACAAGGCTCAGTAAACACAGCTTTTCCGAAGCGGTCGATCATTACCTTCATCATATCCGGGGTACACTTCAAGCGCACGGTTTCCATTTTACCGTCATACATTGCAATAATGCTTTTGAGATAGGCGACAAGCTCAAAATCCGCAGGCTCTTTTACCGATGGAATATCCGTCGCTTCTGCTTTCGCAATACGGTCAACACGGAACTTTACAATTTTTTCGTGTCGTTCGGAATATCCGAGGACATAATATCTGTCATCGTGCCAGAGCATTGCATAAGGGGAGAACTCATAGATACAGCCGTTATGCTTATATACCTTTTTCTTTTCAGCCGTGTATTCTATGTATTTGAAGCGAATGCGTTTACGGTCATTGATTGCCTTATGAATCAGATCAACGGTATAGTAGAGCGTTCTGCTGTCGCTTTTCACTCTGCCGTCCACATAAAGGTGTCTGTTTAATTCCGACGCTTGGTGTACGCTCGCCATATCATATAACTTGCTGACAAGGCTGCCGCTTTGCGAAGCTGAGATAAAGCGCGATGATTCCACTGCATCTACAAGCAGTTTGAGTTCCGGCAATTCAAATGAGCGCTGACCTATAAAATACCTGTTCGGAGAGCTTTTCACACAGACTATATCTATCCCGAACTCTGTAATCTGTTCTATATCCGACATAAGAGTGTGACGCTCGACCATTATATTTTGAGTTTCAAGCGCAGCGAGGATATCCGACACGGTAGCCGGGTGGTCCTCATCGGTATTCTTCCACAGATATTTCAGCACATATAAAGTTCGGTCCTTTTTAGCCATTCGGCTTGCCCTCCGGTTCAGTCTGTTCTATATGATAATCATATCATATTTCAGTGCTTCCTGCAATGGGGGCAGAAGGCTCACTTTCTGCTTTCAAAATCCTTCTTGATATCGCTGCTCCAATCTGACGAAATCGGTGCGGAAGCGCGCATATTGCATACAGTATCCGAAACCGTATCATAGAGAACCGCCGTTCCTTTTCTGTCTGCGTGATAGTCTACGGCTCTGTCTGCATCTATGCCGAAATGCTTTGCGGTTTCAACTGCGTCGATGTTCGCCCCGATAAACAGGAACTCTCAACCGTATTTTTTCTTCTGATTTTCAATCATAGCCCTAACTCTGTCGCTGTCATAGCGATGGCTTGCGTTTTCATAACCGTCGGTGATGTTAAACAGTCATTTTCTAATCCAAGATATCCTTTCAACAACTTCGCAATGGAATCATATTTTAAAAGCATGAAAACATAAAAACTCTACCATACCGATTTTAGATCTGAAAGAGAATTCAGAATCGCAGTAAAAGAGTACATAGAATTCTATAATGAAAAGCGACCGCATTCCGTACTCCGTTATCGAACACATAGCAGGTTCGAAGAGAATTACATTAGGAAGCAAGCCGCTTTGCAGAATATTTAATTATACACGAATGGCTCGTTTGAAAACTATTTTGAAGATTTGTTTCGTGATTTGGGCATTTTTTGAGAAAGTGTATGATTAAGTAAAATTAGACAAGGCCCTATGATTATAAGGCTTATAAAAGAAAATCAACCCTTTATTGAACACAAAGGTTCAGATATGAGGGTTGATTTTCTATCAAGCCAACGTCATATACCGACCGTTCTGAAAAATCAGAGCATAGCTATTGAGGTATTCATGGTAACCGTTAGCGTACGCCGGTAAGAGCGGTTTTCGAGTAAACAAACACTTACTATACAGATCTTCGTTATTTGTATTGATACACAGAATACTGTTTTGCGGATTTGTGGGATGGGTCACGATCTGCATGATGAGATAATCTCCGTTATACCGCTCATCTTGATAGGTATAACCGCAAAGATCCGTCTTGATGACTGCATTTTTTCGTATAGCATCAAGTATTTCACCGCGCCCCGAACAATTATCCAAAACAACAAGACTTTGCGATGGAAAAGATTCAAGTGAACTCACGTCCAAAACAGGGTAAGATACTCTTATGCCACCGTAAAAGCCGTTTGTCTCGGGTGACCGAAAACGGTTTAATATTTCTTCTTTGGATTCGCTAAGAAAGCTTATTATCCTGACCGGCGTAATAAACGGGTCAATCAGTCCCGTGCCAATGTATATCTCACCATTCTGCTCAGTGTCGGATTTGATGAATCTTCCACCTTTTTCAACAAGGATGACCTCGTCATTTCCGTCGATCACAAATGAATTGCCGTTAATCGTTATATTGCCGAGTTTCTTATCAACCTGCGGCGGAATCGTAACAGTAATTCCGGTTATATTCTCAGCTTCAATAGAAAAGGCTATGGTTGAATTTTTCGATCCGATACGTTTTATAGTCGCCCATTTGATTTCCCGCGTTTTCGATATCTCCGGTAACTATCGAATCAAGATAATCCGATTCTGATGTGAAATACCGAACACTCATATTGGAGAGATTCATGAGCATTTTGGGGTTAGGCTCACTCTCAGCAGGAAAGATAGCACTGTATCGATCGGGGGTAACCTGAGTCTGCGCCCATGTTGCATAGCCGCCGTTCGAGTGCCCTATCATCAGAACCTTGTTTTCATCTATGCTGAATTTTGCAAACACATCGTTGTATATCTCATTAAATGCGGCATCGCCTACGTAACTTCCCATCGTTATGCCTTTACCGTTGAAATCGACGGCTATGACTTCAATACGTTTTGTCCGAGAGAAAAACGATGACAGCCAATCCCCATGAAGGACATTATTGATTATTAAAAGCGGATATTTTTTATCTGAGCAGTAGCCGCGGGGCAGAGTAACTGTATAATAGTCAAGTGTATCATCTATATCGAAGTGATAGCAAACCACCTTTTCTCCTTCTGATCTCAGGTAGTCATGATACTCCCCACTCTCAATAACCGAAACAACTTTCGATATTCTTTCCCACTTGTGAAATGTTTCAACATCTGTGCTGTTATCATTGAAATTGAGTATGTTTCTTATTGTTTTAAGAAAAGTCATTTTGCTCTCCTTTTATATACTTTAACTGCTTGATTTAATATATTTCGACAAAGTCTCTATATATTTTCCATTTATCCTATTGTCTACATCTGCCCATCTTTTTTTTATTCCCGGAAGCATAACAACATTCGATGCCTTTATGAAATTAATATATTCCATCACATCACCATACTTCATCAGTTCTAAATCCAGCATACCACTAATACACCACTCATTATTCTGTTGCCTCATCATTATTTCTACATTAAAAGGCAATAACGAAAAATTACTACTTGAACAGATCACTTCATTATTACAGTTCTCCAAAGACGGCACTTTAATATCTGGCAATCTACACTTAATGAATATTTCCCCCATGTACTCGCCAAGTTTTGCGGCGATTTTTTCCAATTCGTACAAATCAATTGCATCAAGTTCTATCAGTTTACTCAACTCAATGCCATCAATATATTCCATCAGTATCCACCCAGTATCTGATGCAAAAATCTTAGGAACTTTGCATGATGTATACTTTGAAATAATGCTATTATTCTCTTCTTCTTTGTTTTTGTCTATGTGTCTTTCGTCCAATAGTTTTAATACATATTGTCCGATTAATGTTTTGATTAAATATATCTCACTACTAAACTCGTATTCTTCAGTTGGTATATACTTTAAAACACGAACAATTCGTTCATTAAATGGAAGAGTTGAATGTAATTTAGATATAATACTTTCTGATATCATATATTCCCTCCAAACACATTTGAAAAATAATCAATAGCTCTAGGGTTCTTCTCTAATATTTCCATAGCTGATTCCAGTGCCCACTCACACGTCGATATTATTTTATTACAGTCAGAAGTATTTTCACCCAAATGCATCCAGCACCTAGTACACATATTGGCCGCCCAACAATCCTTGCATTTTTCCGATTGTCGTGAATATAAGGAAACGAGTTTGTTGTATTTTTTCATGTCTATCCCGTTATAGACATTTCCAAGATTAAAGATGTGTAACAAATAATCAATTTGATTTCTCGAATATGGATACTTAATTTTCAAATCTTTCCGTGGTAAAAATGATTGATTTTCATCCTGCATCCTTTTTATCCATTTACCCGCTTTACAGTGTATATCAATATCGCATTTATCTTTCGAAGCTAAATATCTATATACATATGGTGGTACTCTTATTATATTGTTTTTATTTACATCATACACATAATGGCACTCTTTTG
>CAJLXE010000026.1 GCA_905210525.1 uncultured Clostridia bacterium
GAAGAATTGAAACATATAAAACTGTGGATTACAGCCGAAGACGGATGCATAACCGGAGGTATAGGCAGCACAATAAGTTCATATGCTGCACAGAACTTCGTTGGAATCAAAGTTAAGCATATAGGTATTCCCGATAATTTTGTTGTTCACGGAAGCATAGAAGAAATATACGAATTGTGCTCAATGACGGCAAAAGATATATACGATTCCGTTGCGGAGGAAGTATAATCATGGAACAAAAACGTCTTGATATAGTCATGACCGAACGCGGACTTGCAGCGTCTCGTGAAAGTGCAAAAAGGCTCATCGAATCAGGTAAAGTTATCGTCAACGGTAAAATCCTGACAAAGCCGTCAAAGACAGTACCGATCGATTCCGTAATTTCCGCCGAACAGGAGCGCTATGTCAGCAGAGGCGGATATAAGCTTGAAAAAGCTCTTGAAACATTCGGCATTTCGGTTGACGGAATGACATTTATGGACTGCGGCGCTTCCACCGGAGGCTTTACAGACTGTCTCTTACAGCACGGCGCCGATAAAGTATTTGCAATAGACGTGGGTTCATCTCAGCTTGCAAATAAACTTGCAAACAACTCAAAAGTGATATCCATTGAAAATACAAATATCCGCTACATTGAAAAGCAACCGTGGATGGATTCTGTTGACGGAGTTGTAATGGATGTATCGTTCATATCGGCGGAATTGATACTGAAACGGCTTTTTGAAATTATAACAGGCAATGCTTATTATGTAATTCTCATAAAGCCTCAGTTTGAAGCCGGAAAGGAACACCTCAACAAAAACGGCATTGTAAACAGTAAAAAAGTTCATGCGGATGTAATAAGAAAAATGTCCGATTTTATATCGGCAAACGGATATAAATTGTGCGGACTTACATATTCGCCGATAAAAGGCGGCGACGGAAATGTTGAATATCTTATTTATTTTGACAAATTCGGTAAAAATGTGTATAATATTAGCAATAAAGAAATTGAAGCACTTGTTCAGCAGGCGTTTGACGCTTTGCGAAAGGAGTCCGAATGATCGACAAAAACGGTATAATAAGCGTATATTCAAATCCCAAAAAGGATCCTGACGGCGATTCTGCCGCAAAAGTAATAGGTATACTTGAAAAATTCGGCTTAAAATGCCGTAAAACAGAAAACGTAGCCGATGATTTATCGGGAACCGTGCTTCTTATTGTTCTCGGCGGTGACGGCACAATACTTTCTGTAATAAGAAATATATCCGATATAAACATACCTCTGTTCAGCGTAAATATAGGCACTCTCGGATTCTTAAGCGAGGTTGAGCTCAATGAATTTGAAGAAGCTGTACCGATGATTCTTGAAAACAAGGGGCATATTCAGGAAAATCTTATGATAGAAGCTCATTGTGCAGACGACGTTCATACAGCAATAAACGAATTTTGCGTGCTCAACGAAGACAGGCAGAAAATGGTGCACGTTTCCGTATATATAAACGGCGACAGGGCGGGAAGATTTGACGCCGACGGTATAATAGTATCAACTCCGACAGGCGCTTCGGCTTATTCCCTGTCTGCGGGAGGTCCTATTGTTTATCCCAATGCAAACTGCATACTCATTACTCCGATATGCGCACATTCAATAACGGCAAGACCGATAGTGGTAAATGCAGACGATGTAATAACAATCAAGTCTCACAAAGGAGATATTATTCTCGCGTCGGATTGGCAGAACAGAAAACTTTACACGGCGGAAAACGAAATAAAGATAATCAAATCGTCAAAAGCGGCAAAATTCTATAAGCTTAATGAACACGGTTTTTTTGACAGAATGAGAGAAAAACTCATATACAATATAAGCAGGGACTGAACTTCCATTTAATAAGAAAGGATAGGGTTTATTTTTATGAAAAACAAAAGACATAAATGTATACTTAACATAATCAACAGCAATATAGTGCAAACGCAGGAAGAGCTTGTGGAAGGTCTTAAGGAAGCAGGCTTTGAATGTACCCAAGGAACAATATCCCGCGATATAAGAGAACTCAGACTTGTAAAGGTTCTTGACGAAACAGGCGTATATAAGTACGCCCAGCCAAAAGAAGGCGGTTCGTATCTGGAAAGACTTAAAGAAGTTTTTGCACAGTCCGTACTTTCGGTTGCTCCTGCCGGAAATATCATCATAGTAAAAACAATACCTGCCGGCGCAGTAGGTGCGGCAAGTGCAATAGATGTACTTGATTTTCCGGATGTACTCGGATGTATTGCAGGAGACGACACAATATTCGTAGCGGCATCGGATCCCGAAAAAGCAGAGTGCATGGCTAAAACGTTGAGCGAAATGGCTAAAATATAAAAATAATATTTGAAAATACATAAATGTTTTTATAAAACAACGTACATTTTGAGGAAAGGAATGTCTTTGCATCTGCTCCAAAGACGCGGTTATTATTATATGTTGTGGCAGCTTAACATAAAAAATCTCGCTATAATCGATGACATAAGCATTGAATTCGGTGAAGGCTTCAATATTCTCACCGGCGAAACAGGCGCAGGCAAATCAATAATAATCGATGCAATAAACCTGATTCTCGGCGCACGCGCAGACAGAGACCTCATACGTACAGGTGAAAATTCGGCTTCCGTTGACGCTATATTCACCATCGAAAACAACACTGAATTGATTGACAAATTAAAAGAGCTCGAACTGTACGATGAATATGAACAGGAGCTTATTGTTTCCAGACAAGTCTACTCCAACGGCAGAAACGTAAACCGGATAAACGGGAAACCTGTTTCAATAAATACACTCAAGGATATTTCAGAATTTTTAATTGATATTCACGGTCAGCATCAGCATCAATCTCTTCTCAATAAATCATACCACATGGGATTTCTCGACAGTTTTGACTCCGAAATAGAAAATGTTTCAAAAACAGTATCGGGACTCTATTCAAATTGGCGTGAGCTTGTTAAAAAAATAAATGAAATAGATACAGGCGCAGAAGATTTTGAGCGGAACAAGGAACTGATGGAATATCAGATAAACGAAATAGACGAAGCGGAATTGAAAACAGGCGAGGACGATGAGCTTGCAGAGAAAAAACAGAAGCTTAAAAACTCACGCGCAATAATAGAAGCTCTCGAACATGCTTATATGTGCCTCAATTCCGGACGCCGCGAATCCGGTGCATTGGATTTCATGCGTTCCGCCAAGGACAAGCTCAGAGATATATCGGATCTTGACGACGAATACAGCGACCTTTACGACACTGCCGACTCGCTGTATTATGAAATGGAAGACCTTTCCGATTCAATAAGAAAAGCCGCAAAATATGCAGCATTCTCCCCCGCCGAGCTCGAACGTATAGACGACAGGCTTTACCTTATAAATTCACTTAAGCGCAAATACGGCAAAACCATTGAAAATGTACTTGCATTCAGAGACAATCTGAAAACGCAGCTTGCTTCAATGGAATACAACATGGACAATCTGGAGCAGCTGCGCGAAGACGAAAAGACATTGTATGCAAACCTTATAAAAGAATGTGACGTTTTGCACGAAAAAAGAGTGGGCGCGGCATTGAAGCTTCAGCAAAAAATTGTTGATGAACTGCGTTATCTCGGTATGAAAAAAGTTCAGTTCAGTGCCGAAATTACAGTTGACAAAAATAACGTCTCCGCACATGGATATGATTCCGTGGAATTCCTTATTTCAACAAATCCCGGCGAACCTATGAAGCCTTTGGCAAAAATTGCTTCGGGCGGCGAAATATCAAGAATAATGCTTTCAATAAAAAGCGCGCTTGCGGATATCGACGGAATACCCACAATGATATTTGATGAAATAGATACGGGAATAAGCGGCGCGGTCGCAAGAGCCGCCGGTGAAAAAATGTATGCGCTGGCACGCCGTCATCAGATAATATGTATAACTCATCAGGCACAGATAGCTGCTCTTGCAGATTATCACTTCTACGTAAGTAAAGTGCAGACGGACGGCAAAACGGTAACTAACGTCAAGCTTCTTGATACAGACGAAAAAACAGAACATATTGCAAGTATGATTTCCGGAAGCAATGTTACAGATGCGGCAAGAGAACACGCAAAAGAACTCATGAAATACTGATTTTTTGTTTATTCTGAACAAGCCTTGCGGAAAATATAAAATTTTGTCGTTTTTTTGTACTAAAAATCAAATTTTGTATATAAAAAATTCATATTTTGTGGTATAATATGTACGCTGTCCTTTTTGGGGCATCATATGAAGCGCAACGCTTGATAGGCGAAAGTTGTGTCTGTTGAAAATACGGTTTGAAGGGAGAAGTATCGTGTCGCATAATGCATTCAGCATAAAAAAATTTATTCATGAGTACACCGAACTTCTCAGAAACGATTACAAAGGCTTCACCGCAAGACCGTGGAACCGCTTCCGTCCGGAAGATACAAAATGGTGGGTTGTTCCTTCTACCGCATGGCCGTCGTTCGGAAACGAAAAGCTTTGTTTTTGGTGCTCGGGAAAATATCTTTACGGCGGATTTAATGTTGAAAAAGGCATAGAGGTTTCTGCCGAAGATCTTAAATACGATGCAAAAAACGTTCTCATGACTGACGACTGGCAATGGAAAAATTTTCTCAATGATTGCAATTCCGGCGTTATAGATTCCATGGTGGACAGTTTTTACGCAAAAGTAAATTTTCCGGTACATATGACGCTGAGCGCCAATATAGTAAACAGCATACCCGGTTATGACCCATACGGCAACAAAAAATCCGATAATATCGAATTTGCCATAACAAGCGATACATTGCGGATATGTGAAAAAGAATTAAAAATCGCCGCACTTTCTCCTTTTGAAAACATAGAAGGCATACGCGAAATTCCCGAATCACTTGCAGATGTACGTGGACTTAACTGGCTTTGGATTGACGTTCTTATATACGCGCCGATCCACTACATAAGGACAGGCTCATCATACAATGTCGAAAAAATCAGGAATAAAATGTCAACATTTGAAGAACGTATTTTTGCGGAATGCAAAATAAAATGAATATCTTTCTGTGTTCAGGTAATACTATACTTGAAGACAGGAGGATTTTTTTTATGAAAAACAGAGATAAAGCAATTACAGATATGAAAATAGTAGCAAATAACTGCAGCCAGTTCTCCCCTATCGCTTCATTGCAGTCAAATACAGGTGATGAAGTATGCACATGTGAAATATGCAAAAAATGGGACGGCAGAAGATGTTCTATCGGATTATATGATATAATTGCAGAAAATATGCATTTAAAATAATCAAAAAACAACGTAAATTTATATTTTAATCACAGGCTCCGTTACGGCATACTTGTCGTTGCGGAGCTTTTTTATGTAAAATAACCGAATTTTTCCATACTCCTCAAAGATTTCAAAACAAGTCACAATTCGATAAAAGCGTACATTTTTCATCAAAGGAAATTCACGGATAAAACAGACTAAATACTATGCACGCAACTGAAAATAAAAAGGAGGAATACAATTTGAAGATTACCGGCAGTATAAAAAATGATACTCTGATATTATATTTTAACGGTGAATTGGATCATCATTCAGCACAAGCAACCCGCGAGGCAATAGACAATATGCTGGAAAGATACAGATTCAGAAAGGTCATATTCAATTTGGCAGAGCTGTCGTTTATTGACAGTTCCGGTATAGGCGTATTTTACGGCAGACGCAAGCTTATAAAAATGGACGGCGGAAAATGCGCGCTTGCCTGCATAAACGAAAAAATAGAACGATTTATTCACATCAGCGGCTTGGACAGAATGTTTGAGCTCTACGATTCGGAAGACGACGCTCTGGAAGCATGGGGAGAACAAATTTGAATACAAAAGAAGAGGAAAGAAAGGAAAGGAATGGAAGCAGCATGAATAACAACTATATGAAATTGGAATTTTCGGCTAAGTCGGTAAACGAAAGCTTTGCACGAGTGACTGTTGCGGCATTTGCCACTCAGCTGGATCCGACTTTGGAAGATATTACCGAAATAAAAACAGCTATAAGCGAAGCTGTGACCAACGCCATAATCCACGGATATGACGGTCGTGACGGTACAGTGGAAATAACGGCCGAACTCATAGAAAACGGAATAATAATGACAGTAAGTGATAACGGCAAGGGTATAGAAAATATCGAGCAGGCACGCCAACCGTTATATACGTCAAAACCTACGGAAGGACGTTCGGGCATGGGCTTTACTGTTATGGAAATGTTTATGGACAAAATTGACGTTGAATCAAGGATAGGTTCGGGTACAAAAGTATGTATGACCAAATATTTCAGGAAAGTATAAACGATGATGCATACTCAGACTCGAAAACGAAAGCACTGCTCAGGCTTATTCAGAATGGTGACGATGCTGCGCTTGAAAGTATCGTTACTGAGAATATGCCACTTGTAAAATCGTTAGTAAAACGATACATAAACAGAGGTTATGAATATGAAGATCTTATGCAGCTCGGTACAATAGGACTTATAAAGGCTGCAAAAAATTATAACTTTAATTTTGACGTAAGATTTTCCACATACGCCGTGCCCATGATAACAGGAGAAATAAAAAGATTTCTCCGAGATGACGGCGTTATAAAAATAAGCCGTTCACTTAAAGAAAATTCCCGTGCCGTAATCCGTGCCCGTGATTTTCTTGCAAAAGAATTTAACAGAGAACCGTCCGTAACAGAAATATCGGCTCAATGCGGGATATCCCCTGAAGACGTTGTAGCCGCATTTGACGCTGCAAGACCCGTAATTTCCATTTATGATGCAGTCGCGGAAGACGGCGACTCGCAAATACTTGTGCTTGACAGAATTGAGCAGGAAGAAGCTACCGAGTACGACAACATCGATATGAAAATACTTTTGACCGAACTGCTCTCTTCTCTGCAAGCCGATGACAGAAAAATAATCATAATGCGCTACTTTAACGACATGACTCAAAGCGAAGTTGCAAAACGGCTCAACATTTCTCAAGTACAGGTATCAAGAATAGAAAAAAGGATACTGACTCAACTGAGAAAAAAAGCTGTGGGGTAATAAAACAAATAAGTTTCCGGTCAATATACATTCGCAATCGGATTATATATACATATGGCAAGCTTCTGTAAATTGACATTAGCGTAAAAATATGGTAAAATAGAATTGATGATATACAAAAGCATTTTAATGCAGACAAGCCTATTGTTGTATTAATCAATGTCATACGGTATATTTATATAATCGGTTTTATTAATTTACAAAGGATGTATTATTATGGAAAATGTTTTACTGATTATGAATCCTTACGCCGGTAAAAAGCAAGCAAAGCCGCATCTTGCAGATATAATCGAATTATTCGGTAAAAACGGTATGATGGTAACTGCCCATATGACCTCGGCTCAGGGAGATGCCATTAAAACTGCCGAACAGTACGCAGGAGAATTCGACAAAGTAATATGTATCGGCGGAGACGGCACTCTCAATGAAGTAATAAACGGTATTCTGAACGGAGGACACAAAACGCCTATCGGATATATCCCCGCAGGAAGCACAAACGATTTTGCCACAAGCCTAAGCATACCCAAAAACATAATAAAAGCAGCAGAAAATATAGTAAACGGTAAAACCATACAGTTGGATGTAGGCAGATTCAACGGCAGATATTTTTCATACGTAACGTCATTCGGCGCATTCACAAAAACATCTTATTCCGCACCTCAGAACCGCAAAAATACATGGGGACGATTGGCTTATATAATGGAAGGTATAAAGGATTTGTCTTCAATCAAGCCTATTCATATGCGATTTGAGGCTCCCGATGCCGCATACGAAGATGACTATATATTCGGAGCTGTAACAAATTCAACTTCTGTTGCCGGGATTTTGTCGTTTGACCCTGCCGTTGTAAGTATGAGCGACGGTATGTTTGAACTTTTTCTCGTTAAATACCCTAAAAACTTGCTGGAACTCAACGATTGTGTTCGTGCTATACTCACTCAGCAGTATGATACCTGTGAAAATATTACATTTGCTACGGCGCCGCGAGGAACATTTTATTGTGAAAACGATATAGATTGGACTGTTGACGGCGAACAAGCCCAAGCAACATGTATAAATCACGTAGATAATATTCACCATGCAATTACACTTATTTTGTAATGCAATACTTTGAATAAACAGTAAATAAAAATAAATCCGTCTCAGATTCCGAGACGGATTTTCATTTTATTTAATTGCAGCGTCTTACTTTCCGCACGATATATTTCGTATCCTCAGCGTGTTGAGTATTGCAAGTATTAACGTGCCTACATCTGCAAATATAGCAAACCACATACTTGATATGCCGGCTATACTGAATACAAATACAATCGCTTTAATCAGCAATGAAAGCACTATATTCTCAATTATAATCCTCATTGTTTTTTTGCTGAGCGTCATTAAATACGGTATCTTTTGTATTCTATCGTCCATTATTACAACATCAGCAACTTCGATAGCTATGTCCGTACCCGATTTGCCCATAGCAATACCTATATCTGCGGCAGTGATTGACGGAGCATCATTTATACCGTCACCTGTAAACATAAGCTTTTCATCTTTATTTTTTTGCTTCATGAGCTCTGCTACAATCTGTGCTTTCTGATTCGGCAGAAGCTGTGCTTCAGTCACGTCTATTCCTGTTTTTTGAGCAATATCATTTGCGGTAGCCGCATTGTCTCCGGTAAGCATCACCGTCTTCTTTATTCCGAGAGACTTAAGTTCGGAAATTACCGAAGCCGCGTTATTTTTTATTTCATCCGATATAATTATATATCCGCAGTAAGTGCCGTTGACAGCAATGTGTACGGCAGTTCCGGGTGTACTCGGAGATGCGGGTTCAATACCGTTATCCAAAAGAAGCTGTCTGTTCCCTGCAAGAATTTTGGAGTCTCCGGATTCGGCTGAAAGCCCTTTGCCCGCAATTTCCTGCGTATAAGAAATATCAAGCGGTTTTATGTCGGAAAATTCCGTACATATTGCTTTTGCAATAGGATGGTTGGAATACTTTTCCACCGACACCGCCGCTCTCTTAAGTTCTTCTTCGGAAACGTTTACGGCGTAAATGTCAGACACTTTAAAATTACCCTTTGTTATTGTACCTGTTTTATCAAACACGGCTATTGAAGCATTCTTAAGTATTTCCACAGTATTGCAGCCTTTTATCAGCACGCCGTTTTTTGCGGCATTGCCTATGCTTATAAAAAATCCGAGAGGTACGGAAATTACCAAAGCACACGGGCATGATATAACAAGCAGCATAAGACCTTTGTGTATCCATTCGGAAAAATTATTTCCGGTAAAAAACGGCAGTATAAGTGAAATGAATACAGCGCTTATAACAACAATCGGCGTGTAATATTTTGAAAATTTGGTAATAAATCTGTCTACCTTAGGCTTTTGCTCAACGGCATTTTCGACAGTTTCCTGAATCAAAGTAGCAGTCGAATCCTTGTATTCTTTCTCAACTCTTATTGATACCGCATTTTGCATATTAATTGAAGCGCTGAGTACGTTTTCGCCCTCACCGACGTTTACCGGCAAAGATTCTCCTGTAAGTGCCGACATATCAAACGCCGTACTTCCTTCAGTTACAACACCGTCAAGAGGAACTTTTTCACCTGCTTTAACGACTATGATTTCACCCTGCTTTACTTCCTTTGCATTTACGTTGACTATTTCACCGTTCCTTAAAACGTTTGCCGTTTCGGGTGCAAGTGTAAGAAGATCTTTTATTGACGAACGGGAATTTTCAACAGCAACATCTTCAAACAGTTCGCCAACACCGTAAAACAACATTATTATTACGGCTTCGGGACACTCTCCCACAAAAAAAGCACCTATTCCGGCTATTGCCATAAGAAAATTTTCATCGAATATTTCTCCGTGAAATATGTTGGTTATCGCATTTTTAAGCACTTCAAAGCCTGCAACAAGATATGCCGGAATATAAACCGCAAGTCTTATCCAGAATGATGTATCTTCGTTCAACACCGTTTTATCGATTATAATTGCCGCAACAAACAATATCGCGGATATAATCAGTTTTAAAAGTTCTTGTTTCTGTTCCTCTTTCATTTCAATCATTTCCTTTCCGACGTATTTTACGACTATATTTTTCCGTCCGAATTTATGACATTTTTTCTATTTCAACCGACGGCATTATACGTTTTATTTCCTTTTGGAGAACGTCATAAGGCTCTGTATCGGAATTTGTTTCCACAACGAGCTTCTGCGTCATAAAAACTATATTTGCCGATTTGACATCGGTCATGCGTTGAATTGATCTCTCAAGTTTTTTTGCACAGTTGGGACAATCGAGATTTTTTATCTTATAAACACTTATCATAATTTTACACTCCTTTTTAATTATTCTTCTATATGGTCTATTCCCTGGCTTATTATCGTTCGTACATGATTATCTGCCAGCGAATAGAAAATTGTTTTTCCGTCTCTTCTGCATTTTACAAGCGAGCCCTGCTTAAGTATTCTCAGCTGATGTGAAATTGCGCTTTGCGTCATTTCCAAAGTATCCGCTATCTGACAAACGCATAGTTCTTTTTCGGCAAGTGCACAAAGTATCCGTATTCTTGTAGAATCCCCGAACAGCTTGAACAGTTCGGACAAAAGATACATCTCCTCCTCCGAGGGCAATCTTTCGGATATTTTCCCCGGTATTTCCGGATGATGAGTATGATTTGGGCAATCTGTTTCTATTGTATCGTCTGCGTACATTTCATTTGAACATCCTTTCATATGAATAACTATTCATAGTATAATACCGAGAAACAAAAAAGTCAATACTTTTTTTAAAATAAATTACATAATTTTTATTGTTCGATAAATTTTTTGCTCATTTTGATAAACTTTCGCATAAATTCCATTGTTTTACAAACAATAGCAATACGACTAACAACAAAACAAGGAGACTGATATACATGAAAGCGACAGGAATTGTACGCAGAATAGATGATTTGGGAAGAATAGTCATTCCAAAAGAAATAAGAAGAACAATGAGAATTGCGGAAGGAACACCGCTTGAAATATTCACGGACATCGACAACACAATAACTCTGAAAAAATATTCGCCTGTAAAAGAGCTTGAGAATATAGCTCAGGAATATGCGGACGCTTTGGCAGAAACATTGAATTGCACAGTGTGCATATGCGATAACGACACGATTGTTGCGGTTCATCACGGCTCAAAAAAAGAATATAAAGATGTCGGAATAACATCTGCCATTGCAAAAATAATATGGGATAAGAAAAATAAAATAATAAACAGTTTTCTGGTGGTATTGCTGGGTCTGCTTTTCTGGACCGGAGGCTCTGCCTTCATGCGGGCACAGTTCTGGCCGGGATGCGAATTCTGGTATCAGGTTTCCCTGTTGGGAATCTTATTACTGCCATATGCGTATTACCGTTTTATTCTTGCCTTTGGCGGAGTCAGGAACGGATCCACCGGTAAAATATACCTGGTGATCATGCTGATCTGTTTTTTGGTGAATGTCCAATTTGGAGTTTTTCTGGAAGCTCCTAAGATGATAGAAAAAAGAGGGGTACAAACCTTTGTATATGAGATCAACCCTTCTATTATTGTATTTTTCATTCCGGCAGGACTTTTTCTGATCCACCTTTTTGTAATTCTTGTACGGATCTGTAAAGAAAATCCTACCATGAAAGTTCAGTATGAGCCGGTGATGATGGGAGTACTTGCACTGTTTCTTGGCAATGCATTTCTTGGAATTCCATTTTTCAGCGGTTTTCCGATTGATATTTTAAGTGGTGTGGTAAATGTATTTTTACTGTTTTATGCACTGATTCGAAGACGATTGTTCCGCCTCCAGATGCTGGCATCTCCCAGTTTGTGCTATGGCGTAGGATTTCTGTTTTCTATTCTTGTATTTTTAAATATCATGCCGTTTCTGCAAAAGATCCTCCATATGCAGCCGGATAATAATATCACCATGTACACCCTTGTATTTGCCATTGTTTTTCTGATTACCTATGCAATTTTTACTTATCTGTGGAAGCTTTTGATCCGCAGTGTATTTGTAAGGGAAGAGAACCATCAGGCGGAGAAGTTAAGGGAATTTAATTCAGCGATTTCAAAAACCCTGGATCTTCAGGAAATTCTGGATCGAACCATCCGGGTGATGAAAGAACTGATGGATGTGGGCAATATCTATATATGTATGCAGAAGGCGCCAGGAGAGGCTTACTGTGGAGTTGCAAGTGACCAGCCTCTTAACGATCTGGCATTTTCTCTGGAAGAAGAAAATCCGATGATACAATGGCTGAAAGATCATGAAGAACCGCTGGTTTACAGGGATTTTCGCTATTCTGTAGAGTATAAGTCCATGTGGGAGGAAGAAAAACATCATCTGGATAAGAAGCACACATGCTATTGTGCCGGATTAAAAGACGGTGATACTTTGGCGGGGGTGATATTGATCACAGCAGATTCAGGGAAAAAGAGATTGGTCTATGATGAAGTGGAACTGATATCAAACGTCACATCGGTGGCTTCTATTGCGATTAAGAATGCAAGAATGTATGAAAAAGCCTGCATTGAGGCAAGAACGGATGAGATGACCGGCTTGTTGAACCGGAAATATTTCCATGAAGTGCTTCATGAAGAATTCGAAAAGAATAAAGATGGATCGTTGGCACTTGCACTTATCAATGTAGATGATTTTAAGTTATATAATCAGCTGTATGGTGTAAAAGAAGGAGATCTTTGCCTGCAGCGTATTGCGGGAATCATCAAAAGCAGTGTAGGAGACAGCGGTTATACGGCCCGCTATGGCGGAAAAGAATTTGCTGTTTTATTGCCGAGATATGACCTTTTCTCTGCCAGAAATCTGGTGGAATCTATTTCGAAACAGATTTTTGTTATGAATAATCGCAGAACAGATATGAAACTGAAGGCAATCACAGTCAGTGCAGGAATCAGTGCTGCACCATATGCTGCAAAAAATGTTAAAGAGCTGATGGAAAATGTGGATCTTGCGGTGTATCATGTGAAACATAGTGGAAAAAATGGCATACAGGTCTTTGATACGATGTTCCGTAACAATAAAAATGAAAACACAACGAACCGCGAACATATTTATCGGGAGTATGAGTCAACGATTTATGCATTGA